>NZ_CP027195.1 GCF_002970935.1 Lactobacillus sp. CBA3606
GATACTGCTTCCATTAAAGTCAATTCGGACTTCCAATGATCATTTGTTATCTCAACAGGTTCTTTAAATTGAATTATAGTTTCAGAATTCAATTCACCTGTACAATATCGTGTTATTAAGCTCTTCATCTTATCACTACTTGAAGGGGAGCTATCTGAATTAGTTGCAATTCCAATAATTGTGCTAGCAATGATATGGTTTTTCAATTTGTTGATTATTTCATTATCATCAGAATTAAATGCCTTAACAATCTGAATGGCTCTTCTTATAACGGGTATTTGTGTTTTCTCAGAAGCATTCAATAAAATAGCCCAATCATCAACACTTAGCGCCCATACTGGTATCTGAAATACTTCTGGTGAATCGACTGAATTACCGACTTTAATATTTCTGTATCCAATTTCAGGATTGATTACGGGGATCTTATTAAATGCCTTATCGTACTCACCATTTGAGTCTAGCATTATAATATGCGCTCCACTAGCAGACCGATTTGTCTTGGAAAATATTTTCTGTATGATATTTGCAATAGTGTTAGATTTGCCAGCACCAGTATTTCCAAACACAGCAAAATGATAACCAAAAAAGTTGTTAAGGTTAATCTTGACTTGATAATTATCAAATATTGTAGATTTGCCAATTGATAAAGCATTAATATATGTTTCATTTGAATCGGCTTCGATAGGAGGTTCTGCATTATTGACACTTAGAATGGTATCAAGTTCTTGAGTACTGATTAAATTAATTTCCATAAAAAGTCTTGGTAGTCTCGTTACTCCAAAAGTAAAACTACCATCATGAATTTCACCAAGTAAATCTAAGGTAATCTGTTCTACAGAATTTGGCTTTTCATATTCTTGATAACCATTCTTAAGTTCCTCATTAATACCGCTTATTTCGGCAATAACATCTCTATCAAAATCGTGAATTGTGACATAGCTCCCAACTTCACCAACAAAATTAATACCATCCAGAGTATTAACATACTCTCCAAGATCTGACGAAATTTCAGCAATAATCTGTCCATTACGAATCGATACCAATTTACCAATTGTTCTACTTCCCAAGTTGATCACCTGCCTGTAACACTGAACCTATATTTCTAATTGCTTCTGATAATTTTTGATTTTCTTGTACATCAACTAGCGGGCTAGGCATAATTTTATTAATGAAACTTTCAAAATAATGTATCTTATTTTCTGAATTAACTACAATAATTCTTGGATCATGAGCCTTAAGCAACCGAAGAATATTTGAATCTTTCTCTTGACCATCAATAACTTTCTCAGTCCCTGCATCTCCAAAAATAATTAATCTAAAAGAAGGTATCGATAAATTATCTAGAATTACCCGATTAATATGATCGTCTCCAAAACTGTAGCCTAGTGTAATTAAAACTGCATTTGGTTTTGCCAAATGATTCTGAAAATTTCTGAATAAATCTGAATAAGGCACCATTAATGTACTTCTATCCTTTAATGGAGTTGGATAAATCATAACATTTTCAGCTTTAATATTTTCAGGATCTTTTTCATAAATATTGCCATTTTGTTTCTCCCAAGAAACCGAACCATGTATTTTAAAGAGATTATAGAAGTTGTCTACCCTATTCCAAACACTTTTGTTTAGGTTCATATTATTAGCATATATATAGTTGTAAACTAGTGGATTAAACCTTCTTCTGAAGGTACCAGAAAAACCATCGTTGTAAAAAAAGCCAAGACTATCTAAAGCCAACTCATTAAATAAGTCATAGTTAGTAGTTACAATATTAATTGGATTCTGTCGAGATTTTCTTATCGTACGCATATAAAACTCTTTATAAAGCTTAATAACAGCTTCACTGTGAATATTCTTTTTAATTTGTGCCTTAATAAACTTGCGTACCTCATTTATTTGCTCATCAGGATCGGTTCTCGTTTCTATATAATTTTTAGCTTCTCTTAATGAAATGAGTATATCCATAAGTCTTTCTAAATTACCTTCAAAATCAGGATCATTCAGATCTTTATCCCCAATTTTAAAGTTTGGATGCTCATCTTTGAATTTCGAATAAAGACCAGCCATAGTATCTATACCAACCTGCTCCTTATCGCCATTCTCGTTAGTTTCAATTACACTTGAACAACCAGATCCAAATAAAAAGTTTAAATTATCACTTTGCATATATTTTCCAAACTCCGCCCTAAAAACAGATAGATCTGTTTCCTGTGGTGTGTCACTACCACGATAAACGTTAATTTTTTCTTCGTCTTCTTGCTCCAAATCCATAACCATAATCTCCTCTATATCAACTTAATATTTTGTGCTATTGGGAATAAAGTTACAAGAAATACAATTTAAAAATCACGAGCAAGCCCTCAGCTGGTTGCTCAATTTTCAGTATTTAACCAGTTAGAATAGACAACCTTTGTTTTGAGCTCACTACTGTATTTCCTCCATGAAAAGTTCCCACAAGCATTAGGCTTTGATATGTACTCCACTTTTCGTCTAACACTCGAGGGTACTTCAAAAAACTGTGTTTTCTTGTTAAAGCGATGTTTATATAACAAGCCATTTAGCAAGAAGGGACAGATCTCATACCCATTATAATCTTAGTTGAACTCTCCAAGATAGAACTGATATGCGTTGTCCTTTAATGTTACCTTATCTTTTATGATCCCCCGATCATCTTTCGACGAGTCATTATTCTTGTTATGGAGGCTACAATTTTGGGATATAGGTTTACATCAATATTAAATTGCTCAAGAACGACTTTGTTAAAAGCTATCCAAGATTTTTGTTGAAGTTGACTAACGATATCAACTACAGAAGAGTTAACAACAGTATGCCAAGCATCAACAATAACTTGTTTCTTTTCATCTGTTAGCAGTGACGGGTTTAGAATAGACAGATGTTTCAATCCATCAGAAGTAAGATCTGTCACACCTTGAGCACGCGAAAACCCTGAGGCCCCGAGTATAAATAAGGAGATAGCTGAATTTAGTAACGCATGTATAAGTTCATGATCATGCTGATATTCACTTTTTAGCGAAGCGGCGACACCTCGTTGATTAAATGCGGTAGGCTCTTCAAAAGCTGCCCAAAACAGATGCTGATTGGGATTCATAGAAGTAACATAGTCACCGTAGCGAGGCTTATCATCGGGAATATACCAAGCCTCACCTTTTCCTTTAGTTAGCCTTTCTTTGAGGGCTTCTGGATCGTTTTCCTTAGATTTCATGTACCTAAGAGTTTTCAAATGTCCTGCATCTTTCAGTTCTTGTGGCGTTTTAATCGTGTAAAACAGATATTTTCCCGAAGATTTTATTGTTAAAGTGGAGAGTCCCTTAAGCGTTTTTACATATGGGAATGAATCGGTTTTGTCGGTTAATAGACCATCAGTGACATACAGCTTATCCCGCCCCGTTCTAGTAC
The DNA here is from genome assembly GCF_002970935.1 of Lactobacillus sp. CBA3606. Lineage (NCBI taxonomy): Bacteria > Bacillati > Bacillota > Bacilli > Lactobacillales > Lactobacillaceae > Lactiplantibacillus > Lactiplantibacillus kimchii. The sequence goes on from NZ_CP027195.1 coordinate 3,418, forward strand.
CACGTGTGATATTAACAATGTTTGATAGAGTGGTTAGCTTTTTCTCTTTAATTATCTCATCTAACCAACTAATGTCATCAAATAGACCTTCTAAGCTTATACCGGTGCTCATCAAATTCTTAGCATCTGCTGGCGTGTATTCATTAAGTTCATAAGTAGAATTAAGTGTTCCAGCAATAATCCGGTCGCTTAATTGATCCACCTCGTCTAATTCCATAGAGCGAATATCCACATTGAGTCCGATCAGTTTCATCTTTTCAGGACTATTTGATTTCTTTTTCAGTATAAGAATTGTTGCAACAACACTGGCGTTATCAAACCATTTTGCAACATTTGAGTAAACGATACTATCTATATCGTATAACTTAACAAGTATGTCAAAAAATGACCCCTTGGCAGTATTTTTCATCCATGAATTTGATACAATAACTCCGGCACGAGCATCGGGATTATCACTTAATAAGGATTTAAGATGTAAAAGTATGCTTTGATACAGATCAGCTCGTGCAGTTAAGCCGTTAGAACTGTTGACTCGACTGATAAGTATCCGGTCATCTTCAGAGCGATTGTTACTGCTAACAAATGGCAAATTTGATGTAATGGTATCCATTTTGGGATAACTCAGAGTATCAATCTTACCCGTCTGGGGATTTGTGATATACACCTTTTCTCCAACCTTGAGTGAAAGTGCATTGTGTCGAAATACAATATTCATTAAATTTAATGAATTGACAGAGGTGATATTCATATTCGCTGCTTGTAGTGGGTATGAATACTTATCTGATAACCACAAATGCTCGTGAATATAAGAAAGACTTTTGAAACTGATTAACTTATTAAGAAGTACCTTGGCAATAGTTCCAGATCCGACTGTGACATCAGCGTAATTTCCTTCAGCGGTAACTAACGTTAAATTAACTAACAATTCAGCTAACGGCTGAGGAGTCGTGTAAAGTCCCATTAATTCACGTTTAGTAACAGTGACCATTGATTCAAGAGACTTAGAAATAAAATTGGCGCTAACATCAGACATATCAGCTTGCCAGAGGTAGTTATTAAAATCAACTAAATCTGATATTACCAGTTTAGGAATTTGTGTTTCGTTTTTATTAACATGCAGTATTGAATAAAAATCTGTGGTGCTAATGGCATCGTTTAATTCACTAGCAAACTGTTTAATATCACTAGATTGATGGAAATCATATAGAACTTTTGAAAATAGATTTTGATGCTTTCTAATTAAATTACAAAAAAGAATGCGATTTACCCAGCGGATAACTACATTTTTAGCGAACGCCAACATAACTTCTTCATCGGTTAATTTATTTGCTGCTTTATTTGCTGAAAATTCAGCCTTGTCATTTAAATACCACTCTCTCACTTCAGCTCTAAATTGTGGGCGCATTATTTTTAGATAAGCCGAGCTTGTAATAGGTGCAAGCTTCTTGGTAATAGTGTCAACATAATCAGATATATGAAACTCTATAGGAGCTACGTCGTAAATTTTATTCACATAGTCGCGGTTAAGATCTGATAGTACTTTTCCCAAGAGTTGCTGCCAAATCTGTTCATTGTCACCAACAGCCCTTCGACTTACCAGGGTGTCTGCACATTCATCGTACAATTTAGAAGGCGTTGTGGGCCATGATCTGTCTTGATTGCGGTAATATACTGCACAGTATTGAAAATTCCAAAGCACAAATACTTCAGTACCCATGCGGTTGGCTTTATCGCGTGCATTTGATATTAATTCTTTATTGTCAATCGGTGTGTCAGGCATTTTAAATTCCCAACCCATCACTGGTATGAGGCGCTTTTGGTCTTGATAAATCACGGCATCGGGAAACAGTGTTACATTTCTTGTATCAGTAGCATGATTTGATTTGAGTGATAATTCTCCAACAGCACTAGCGTAATTCCAATCGTTTTTTGCAAACAATAAATTCATTTGTGTGATAAGGAAACCACCTTCGCTGCGCTCGTTGACGTGTAATTCGTTTCCTGTACTCATTTTTTAGACCCCACAATTATGTTTTTTAGCAGATTTACCGGGTCAAGGTATTTTAGATTTTCAGAATTGGCATTTAGCATTTTTTTAAGTGCTTGAGAAACTCGAGACTTGGTGATTTCAATATAATCAACCGGTTTTCTTTTAAATAAAGCTACATCTTCATTTTTTTCAATTCCAACAAAATTTCTTCCCTCTAAGAGGGCTGATATGAGAAATGATCCTGATCCTGAGGTATTATCCAATACCGTATCACCAGGATTAGTAAATGTTCGTATGAGATATCGCCCTAAAGAAACTGGCTTTTGCGTAGGATGTACCACAGGGCCCTCAGACTCTGCAGTTTTAAAATAAAGAATATCAACTGGGTACCGACCACCAGAACTAGCTACTAAAGTAGGGTCAAAGTCCCCGTATGATCCAGTAACTTGATTTTTTCTTATTCCTTTAGAATAGGGCTCTCCCTTAGTCATTTGTGGGTGATATGTCGGCTGTTTTCGATAGAATACAACAATATCTTCATGCTTTCTTAACGGCTGTTTTTTTGCATTAAGAAAATTGGTAGATTTAGATTTAATCCAAATATAGCTATATTTATATTCCTTCGGATTAGATAACATCAATGAGGCAGTGAACAACCCTGAGGCAGTAAACACCATAGCACCATTTTCCTTTACAATTCTATGATACTCCGTCCATAACTGGTCTAGTGGTATCACACTATCCCATTTATTTTGAGTTGTTCCATATGGCAAGTCAACCAGGAGAAAATCGATAGCATTATCTGGAATGGATTTCATAATCTCAAGGGTATCGCCTTGAGTAACGTTATTTATCATTTTTGAGTAGTTAATCATTAAATCAGCCTTTCATATTAACGGCTTTAGGGCCAATTTTATTTGTGGGTTATGGTTCAGTATATCATGAAACCCCAAATAGCCACTAGGGTATACCCTAGTGGCCTTTTTTATTTCTGTGCTATACTAGGAATTACAAGTGTTCATTAGAACTGTCCAAAAGGAGAATTGGAAATGGCTAAAATCGGTTATGCGCGTGTGAGTTCCAAGGAGCAACATTTAGATCGACAGTTAGCGGCTTTAAAAGACGTTGATAAATTATTTACGGATAAATTAAGTGGGGCTAACACTAATCGGCCAGAACTGCAAAAAATACTGGCCTATATTCGTGAGGGTGATATTGTAATGGTCACTGAATTAGATCGCTTAGGCAGAAACAACCATGATTTGACTAAGATCATGAACTCCATTCAAAATAAGGGTGCCACCCTAGATGTGTTAAATTTGCCGTCCATGACAGGGATTGCTGATCCTAACTTGCGTCAACTGATGACTAACCTCATCATTGAACTGTATAAGTATCAGGCTGAAAGCGAACGTAAGCGAATCATCGAGCGTCAGCAACAAGGGATTGCCCTCGCCAAACAGCAGGGTAAATATCATGGACGCAAACCCCAATATGCCAAAGATGATCCCCGTTTGCAACATGCTTTTAAGCTTTATCGAGCTGGCATAAGTGACATTGATGTTGCCCGTAATACAGGGATTAAACGGACGACCTTTATCAGATATCGAAAGAAATTCAATATACAAAGATGATGTTTACATGAGAGAATCATAGCAGAGCGGACCACTTGAAACTTCTAACTCCACTAAAATCCGAGAAATGACCAAGAAAAATGACAACTCTTCGAATATTGTTACTTCAAATTAAAATCAAAAATGATTACCTTAAAAATTGAGGTTTTTTAATTAAAATAATATTATTTTATGCTGTGTTATCCGCAATTCTAAATCTGGATCATAGTGATATTTGATAGCTTTGTAGCAGTATGTAAATAAAATTATTATTCTGATAAAAGCAAGCAACGATTGACAATTCTGATCGTTATTTTTCGAATCATGGCGTTTTTATATTACAATGATCCTAGAAAAAGTAAAGTTATGGAGGCGATTAGATGAGTGATTTGGATCAGACAAACAGCTATCGATACGTCATTGCTGGTGGCGGAGTGGTTGCTGGCTATGCCATCAAGGGAATTCGACAGGAAGATTCAGAGGGTGAGATCTTAATTATTTCGCAAGAGGCGGATGTCCCATATGAACGACCGGCACTGAGTAAAAAACTATGGCTAGATGATGAATTTACTGAAGAGAACATTCAGATTGGTGCTGAAAATTATCCCAATGTGACTTTTAAGTTCAAGACAACGGTTACGGCTATTAATCGGCAAGATAAGGTCATTACATTGGCCGATAGTGAGCAAATCAAGTATGAACAGCTATTGCTAGCAACTGGCGGAGAACCTAGACAAATCCAGGGACCTTCTGATCCACATGTGCTAGTCTTTAGACAGTGGTCAGATTATCGCAAGTTACGTAAATTTAGTGGTCCGAACAAGCGAGTTGTGATCATTGGTGGTGGATATGTTGGTACAGAGCTCGCATCGTCACTGACCCAAAATGAGACTGAAGTTACAATGATTTTTCCAGAAAAAGCGCTGGGTGAGGGTAAATTTCCTGAGTCTATTCAGACTGAGTATGAAGCCACGTTCAAACGCAATGGTGTCACACTGATGAGTGGTCAGTTTGTCCAATCATATCAACGCCAAGGTGACCACTTGACTCTATTGACAAAGGATGGTACGGTGATCGCAGCCGATACGATCATTGTTGGGTTAGGCGTTACGCCGCGGATTAGTTTAGCTGAAGACAGTTGTTTGGATTTAGCTGATGGTGGTGTGAAAGTTAATGAGTATCTCAATACTAGTGACCCAGCCATCTGGTCTGCTGGAGATATTGCCTCTTATCCAGATCACATCTTGGGTCGGCAACGGATTGAGCACGTGGACCATGCCCGAATTTCTGGTGAATTAGTTGGCCGTAATATGGCAGGTGCTCACATGAGCTATCAGCATACCCCATACTTCTATTCCATGATTTTTGATATTTCCTGGCAAGCAATCGGTAATATTGATCCTAAATTGCAATTGATTTTTGATCGGCGAACGCATGGATCGCTTGTCTATTTCATAGATACCGATAAGTTAGTTGGTGTTTTAGTTTGGAATGTTAAGGTGAATCTTGATGATGTTCGCGCATTGCTTGCGAACGCTCCAGCTACAGATGATCTGGTGGGCTCCATTCGAGAGAAGAAGGCTTAGTAGCTGGATGAGATATCGGTGAATCATTGCGTCATCACGAATGTACTTTAGAACAAAATGGCCATCATTAACGATGGCTCAGTAGCAAATAAAAACTAGCCTTGAGTCATTTTAAAGTGCATGAAGTGCAACACAAAAGTTAGACAAAAGTAAATATTATTATGCCGCTAAGGTATGTTCTCGATATTCACACGGGGACATACCCTTTGTTTTTGATGAGATTCGTCGGTAATTGAACCAATTAACATATTCTAAAGAAACTGGATGTAAGCTGATTCCTGAGACAACTTTTAAGAGAGGGTATAATGAATAAATCGTCTCTCAAAAGGAAGGAATTTTTACATGCCAACTCGTTACGACAAAGAATTCAAACAAAACATTATCAACCTATATAAGCAAGGCGAATCAGCTGCCCAACTGGCCAGAGAATATGGCATTGGCTATTCAACAGTTCATAAGTGGATCCAGGGCCAGGCCAAAACTCAATCCGGTAAATCGCCAGACGAAATCAAAGCGATGGAAAAGCGACTGGCTTCGCTGTCTGAGGAGAACGAAATCCTAAAAAAAGCCCTGGGCTTCCTTGCGCAGAAGTAACCAATATCTTTGATTACATTCACCAAGAAAGCCATCACCACCAGGTAACCAAGATGTGCCGAATCCTCGGTGTTTCCAGAGCTCAGTATTATCGTTATCGATCCCCCAAACCTTCAAAACGCCGGGCCGAAGATGCGGACTTGAAACAACGGATTCTGCGGATCTTTGCGGAATTTAAGCAGCGATACGGTGTTATGAAGATCCACCATGAATTGAATCTGGAACTTCAACCACTGCAGCTTCGGTGCAGTCCACGACGGATTTCCCGGCTCATGAAGGAACTGGATATCCACTCCGTTACCGTCAATAAGTGGAAAGCGGCTTCGGCTTCCAAAACCAAGGTTGAACAGCGTCCCAACTTGCTTAAGCAGGATTTCTCGACCACTGGTTTAAATCAAAAATGGACCGCTGATATGACCTATATTCAAACGAAGCGTAATGGCTGGTGTTACTTATCAACCATCATGGACCTGCACTCACGACGGATTATCGGCTATTCGTTCTCAAAAAAGATGGCTACTGATTTAGTCTTAAAGGGCTCTTCGTCAACTGTTGTTGGTGAATCCATATTTCGAGTTCTAATCACTTCGTGATTAGGGCTCTTTTTGTTTTGATTTTGAAAACGTATAGTACTCGAGTTCTAAACCTCCAGAAGCTGCGATAGCCAAAACTGGCTCGTTTGATCGCCTTGATTTTATTATTAGAACCTTCCAAAGGACCATTTGAATAGTGTGTGGTAAAGGTGTTACGAATCTCATCATGATGGCTTTCAAGTGTTTTAATCGTGTTCTTCATTTCTTCAGAATACGTTTTGTTATTCCAAAATGCCGCATTGTAGTTATGCCAATCTTGATGTTGGACAGCTGACCGGACGCTGTTTAAGACTTGATAAGTTTGTTCTAGTTCTGAATCCAACGATAACAGCTGGTGGACAACGTCGGTGGCAGCTATCCAGTAAGGAAAATTAGTCCACTTTTTGAATTGTTCAAAGTTAAGCTGTTCAGTTGGTACTAACAACAGCTTCCAGTAGCGCTTAAGGGCGTGAAATTCGCGAGAAGACGGGGTAAACTTCTTCATCACCTTGATTCTGGTTTTGTTAAACGCCCGATTTAGGGCGTTGATAATATGAAACTTGTCCATGACCACCATGGCATTGGGGAACACGGTCTGCACAAGCTTGGGGTAGGTATAATTCATATCAGTCACAATAATTTTGACGTTTTCTCGGGCAGCTTGATCGAAGCGGTAAAAATACTTCTCTAGTTTATTGATGGTTCGATAAGGGAGTAAGTCGATTAATTCATGGGTTTCGCCATTCATGAACTCAAAGCTCATGGCACCAGTAGCGCTCTTGGTACTCTTCACCTCATCCATTAAGATGATCTCTGGTAAATAGTGCCAATTGGTTTGAAAGTCTCGTTCAGCGCGCATTAACTGGCGGCCCACAAATGAATCTGATGCCGATACTTCATTGGCAATGTGCTTCAAAGAGACCGGTTCACCGAGCTTCTCTAGGAATTCTTTGCGGCTGGTGTTTGAAATTGTACAGTGTTTCGGAACTGCCACTGTTTGTGCAAGAAAGTTGCCGTGACATTCTTTACAGTGGAAATAGCGGCGCTTTAAGGCTAAGATGACGGTGTTGCTCAGAACCTTCGAGAATCTGATAGTGGTATTGCGCCAGCCGTAGTTAATAATCTTTTGATCATTGATAATCCCGCACTTGGGACAAGCCTTCGGCGTGTAATCCAAGTGGCCAGTTAAGCGAATAACCCCGCCTTCTCCAGTTTCACCGTCAGTAATTTTTAGGTTCTCGTCAGCTATTCCTAATAATAATTTTGTAGTATCATGACACATAGGGCATTTCCTTCTTTCTGAAAAATCTTCGTGGTGGTTGACTTGGATGAACGGACAGGAAATGTCCGCTTTTTTATTCTAGCCATAAATAAAAAATCTGTCATCAGTAATAGATGAAAATCTATTACCAACAACAGATATTGTAGAACCACATATTTGTAGGGGATTTGTAACTTCTAAGCAAAAACAGTTGAGGAATTATTAGTAGCATTGCAAAGCAACAGACATCGTAAGCTATTAGAAGACGGCTTGATAAGTTACAGGAGTGAAATAATGCTATGTCCGTGCTCTTTAAATGAATTTAGAAATATCTAAAGCGATGAGCGATTATGGAATAAAATTATTGGCGGAAGAAACCAAAAAATGCAAGAATTGATGTACTTGGCTAACATTAGATGTAAAAAATCAATATAGCTTCTTGAAAGTAGCTATAATTCTTAACGATGTTCGGGTTCTTTGGAAATCTTATTCTCTTTTTGTAGAGGTCTCGAAATCATAGCTGCTAGTTTATTGCAGCTGCTGTTTAAGTTCTGTAAACCATTTAAAATATTGTTGCGCAAAATAATTTTCTTTGGCATAAATAAAATATAGATCATGGGCAATTGTCCCGCGTTCAAGCGGTAGTTGTTTAATTGTCCCAGCTGCTAACTCTTTTTTGATTAATAAGCGATAAAGAAAGCTAATTCCTGATCCGGCACAGACCAATTGGCGAATTAAGGTTGGTTCAGAAATGGTAATTAACTGCTTAAAGTCATTTAAACTGATGTTTTCTTTTTGTGCCAAAGCAGTTAACAAGGTTCGTGATCCAGATCCGGGTTCGCGAATTAGCAGCGGGTAGGACGCTAATTCATTCCAACTAACAATTTTCTTTTTTGCTAAGGGATGAGTTGGGCTGCAAATGGGAATGAATTCTTCTTGGCTGAGGATATGGTATGAAAATTTAGCTTTATTAAAATTGCCTTCAATAATGCCAAAGTCCATTTTTCCAAGTTCGATTTGTTGTAAAATGTGTTGTGTATTTTCAGCTAAACAACTAATTTTTTGCAAATCATTTTTGAGTTGCAAAAATTCAATCAACTGACTACCAAAAACTTCACCTAATGAACGAGTGATTCCGAATTGAATCTCGTGTTTTTGGTGATCATCTTGTAAAATTTCCATTAACTGTGTTGTTTGCGAACGTATTCGGGTAAGAAAAACTGCTAATTCTTCGCCAGCAGGTGTAAGTTTCAGATAAGGCCGCTGATAATTAACTAATTTTATTTCTAATTGGTTTTCAAGCCGTTGAATTTGTTGGGTGACAGCTGGTTGAGAAATGAAAAGCTTAGCCGCTGTTTTAGTGTAAGAAAGGGTTTCACTTAAAATTAAAAAAGTTTGATATTCAGCAGTTATCATTGCAAGCTCCCATAAGTATTCATTATATTACTATAGCAAATAATAATTTTATTTTATGACTGATAGTTAGTATTATTAAAACATTACTTGGGAGGGAATGCTAGTGGAATTTTCAATAGTTTTAAAAACAAAGAGTTTTTGGTTAGCAACTGCGATGACACTGATTTGTGCTGTAATTGGTAGTTTGTTAGCACAATTGCCATATTTTTCGTTATTTGGAGCTTTAATTATTGCTTTGATTTTAGGGATGATATTTCAAACAGCAGGAACTTTAAAGAGTCAGGCTGGAATTGGAATTGGCTTTATTTCAAATAAATTTTTGCGTTTAGGAATTATTTTATTAGGATTTAAGCTAAATTTAATTCAATTGGCACAAGCGGGAATTAAAACGATTCTGTTAGCGGTGGTCGTGGTTAGTGGAACGATTTGTTTGACTTATTTTATAGAAAGAAAGTTTGGAGTCGAACCAGAATTAGCTATTCTGGCAGCCAGTGGAACTGGAATTTGTGGGGCAGCAGCAGTAATGGGAATTTCCCCGCAGATAAAAGTGCCGGCAAAACAAGCTGAACGTCAACGGGAGAATGAAGTTTTAGCCGTGGCAATTGTTGTAATTATGGGAACAATTTTTTCTTTTATCGACCTAGGCTTAAAACCTTTGTTAGGGTTAAATGCCACTCAGTTTGGCGTTTTTGTCGGCGGATCATTGCATGAAATAGCTCATGCCGTTGCTGCTGGCAGTGCTGCTGGTTCAATCGGTTTAGACAATGCAATTATTACTAAGTTATCTCGTGTTTTAATGTTGGCACCGGCAACGTTAGCCATTGGTTTCTGGTATCAAAAACACAGTCAAAAGACACAACCAGTTAGTGATAAAAAAGCTAAATTACCGATTCCTTGGTTTATGGGTGGCTTTATTTTAGCAAGTGTTTTAGGAACCTTTTTGCCATTTAGTACAGTAGCTTTAACAGCCTTGGTTAAAGTAGCTTATATTTTTTTGGGGATGGCAATGGCAGCCTTAGGTATGAGTGTTAATTTTAGAGTTATTTTAAAAAGAGGGTTGCCGGCATTTGCTGCAGCTTTCATTTCATCAGTAATTTTGGCAATTGGAGTTTTAATTGCTAGCAAAATTTGGTTTTAAAAAAAGGCTCAGCAAGATTTTCTGGCTCTTCGTCAACTGTTGTTGGTGAATCCATATTTCGAGTTCTAATCACTTCGTGATTAGGGCTCTTTTTGTTTTGATTTTGAAAACGTATAGTACTCGAGTTCTAAACCTCCAGAAGCTGCGATAGCCAAAACTGGCTCGTTTGATCGCCTTGATTTTATTATTAGAACCTTCCAAAGGACCATTTGAATAGTGTGTGGTAAAGGTGTTACGAATCTCATCATGATGGCTTTCAAGTGTTTTAATCGTGTTCTTCATTTCTTCAGAATACGTTTTGTTATTCCAAAATGCCGCATTGTAGTTATGCCAATCTTGATGTTGGACAGCTGTCCGGACGCTGTTTAAGACTTGATAAGTTTGTTCTAGTTCTGAATCCAACGATAACAGCTGATGGACAACATCGGTGGCAGCCATCCAGTAAGGAAAATTAGTCCACTTTTTGAATTGTTCAAAGTTAAGCTGTTCAGTTGGTACTAACAACAGCTTCCAGTAGCGCTTAAGAAGCTGTCTAAAATCTCTTAAGTAATAGTGCTAAAAATGCTAAAACGACCATTTGCAGACTGGTGGTTAATTGACGCTCACAATTTTTCCAAAGTCGCCGACAATTCTCTAGCCAACTAAAAGATCGTTCGACTACCCAACGTTGGGGCATGACTTCGAATCGATGCAACTCATTGCGCTTCGCAACCTGCACGGTTGCGTTTAAATTACTGGCTACATCGAGCTGAAAATTAACGCCTGAATAACCACCATCAACTAAGACATTTTGAACCTGGCGTAAATGCATGGCATGTAAAGCGATCATTGCACTGGCCCCGTCTCGATCAGAGACGTTCGCTCGCGTCATGTGAATGGCCTGCGGAAAGCCATTGATATCAACTGCCAGATGGCGCTTAATCCCTGAGATTTTCTTACCAGCGTCGTAACCTTTGTTTTCAGCAGTAGCGGTGTTTTTGACGCTCTGAGCGTCAACGATAATAAAGGAAGTTAAAGCTGAACGTCCTTGGTAAGTTCGCCGAGCAATGACAATTTTTTTAAAACTTGTTCCAATAAAGAATCAGCCGTAGGCTCAGCTTTAGTTGACCAAATTTTGTAATAGTTGTAAACTGACCGCCATTCTGGGAAATCACCGGGGACTTGACGCCATTGGCAACCGGTTTTCAAGACATATAGGACCGCACAGAAGACCTCGTAGAGGTCATATTTTCGAGGCTTAGTTCGCTTACGAAAATTTTCTAAAGCTGGTCGAATTAATTCAAATTGTTGCCGAGTAATATTGCTGGGATAATTTTTCATAGCTTAAACTCGCTTTTTACATAGAAGTATATCAAAAACCATAGATCTTGGACAGCTTCTTAAACCCAAAGTGGAATATATGCCCGAGGAGTGACAAGAGATCTGGTATGACAAACGTTGCAATGGCTACCAATGCAGCTGTGTGAAACACGAAAAAGATTGCATATGCTCCCAAAGCAACGAGAATAACGGCCAATACCGTTTCCCCTGTGCAATAGATTGCGGTCCGAAAAGCCATTTACAAAAATCAGCAAGCGGATGTTGGAAGAACCAAACAAACGGTGATAATACGATTGAAATAAGCTGATCCAGCGCGACTAGGACTTGATCTATAAATTGATCAAGCTGCCAATTCATCATTTTAAATGTCTCACTCATGTCCTTACCTCTATTCTCATTTTTCACGCACTTCACGTTTCCCATCGGGTCACCTATATGTTACTAATGTTTGTTGAACTTACAGGTGGTAACAATAGGGTACATCATTAGTTTTACTGGTTCTGGTGCAAATTTTCCTTGCTGACTTGATTTTAGTATACTGGGTGCCAAGAAACGAGGGATTGCGCGCATGAATCACTTTAAGGGACGCCACTTTCAAAAGGACATCATCTTAGTAGCCGTTGGCTACTATTTCAGATTCAGTTTCAGCTATCGTGACATCGTTGAATTGCTTCGGGATCGGGGTATCACTGTTCATCACACCACGGTCATGCGTTGGGTTCATCACTATGGCCCCATCTTTAAGGCTCTATGGCGTCGGCATCAAACAGCTCACGCTAAAAGTTGGCGAATCGATGAGACCTATATTCGAGTTAAAGGCCGTTGGGCCTATTTGTATCGCGCTATTGACAGTAACGGTTTGTCCATGGATTTTGAGCTACGAAAACACCGCGATTATACCGCATCCTATCACTTTTTGAAGCGTCTCTTGACGACCAATGGTCGGCCTGATCGATTAGTCACTGATCAATATCGGGCAACACTGAAAGCAGTGAAGCACCTGATAAAGCAAGACTATTTGAGCAAATCAGCCCACCAATGTTCCAAATATCGAAATAATTTGATTGAACAGGACCACCGATTCATTAAACGTCATCGTGTCCGCTCAGCAAGCTTTCAAAGCATTCGAACCGCTAGTGCAACGTTGAGCGGTGTGGAAATTGTTCACGCAATACGCAAAAGAACCCGACGAGAGTTAAGTCTCATCGGGTTCTCAGTCGTGGACGAATTAGAAGCATTGTTAGCTGCATAACCTTCAACATAGGATCAATAGCTGGTTAGATGGTCATCTCTCACACTGTTTGCACCAGATCCTTTAACTTTAACTGTTCAGGACCGCCCGGCTGATCAATCACAATTGCTTTCAATTCTGATCATTCCCTTCTTCATTTTACTACAGACTTATCATAACGCCAATTGAAGCGGGCTTCAGTCAAAGAAGCTTTTCCAAAAAGAAAAAGCCAAAACAACATAAGCTGCTTTAGCGACTTTGATTTAAATTTTTTGTTCAATCTTATCGATATCGACTTTCAAAACTCTGGTAATCCAAGGAAATTTCTTCTTCATTGTATCGAAGTCATCACCGGATGTTAAGAATTGGCCGGTCCCATAAACGTGAAAGCCGGCACCGGGTCCCTGGGTACCTTCGACCTCTTTACTCCCAACCGTTATAATCACGTGGTTGTCAGTTGAAAAATCCTGCTCTATGCTGTGCATGCCGGCCGCCGGAATCAGCAATTGCTTGTCTGTTACCTGGACGTATGACATCCAGGTATTAACAACGTGGGCTGGTTGCGCATTAATGGTTACAATTGTGGCAGGACCCTCATGCTTCATGACACCTAAAAATTTTTGATCCATCGTAATTCTCCCCTTCATCAACGTTTCAGTGATCGCAATTTGATCATTATCACCAATAATCATTTTACACCACCAAATTGATCAAAACACTTTTTTTAAAAAACGTTCTTCAAGATCTTTCTCATTTCGAGATGAAATGAGTGATGACGTAGTGTAGAATGATAGGAAGTTCTTTAACATCACGTATAACCATCGCACCACAAACACAAAAACGGAAAATGAGACTGATTTTATTTCCCCCTGGCGAATTGTCAAACTAAGTGCAACGGTTTGTCAAAAAATACTTCATATGGGGTTTCATAGTTTAACACTTTGCGAGGACGTTGATTTAACTGCTTTTGGCGGTGCTCAACGTCCTGTTCCGTATAATTATCAATATCTGTTCGCTTAGGAAAATATTCCCGAATTAATCCATTTGTATTCTCATTTGTTCCACGCTGTTCAGGCGAATATGGATCGGGCCAATAGACAGTAACACCTAACCTTTCACTGATTTCATCAAGATGAAGAAATTCGGTCCCATGATCTGGTGTAATAGAATGAACAAATTCTTTAGGAATGGCCCCTAACAGTTCAACTAAGCCTTTATTTATCTCCTGCGAGTCCTTTTGCGCAACCTTTTTGATAAGCGTAAGCCGACTAAGCCGATCGACAACCGTTAAAAGGATGGAGTGACCCGTTCGACCAATCACAGTATCAATTTCCCAGTCACCTATACGTTGACGCTGGTTGATAAAACCGGGGCGCTCATGAATTGAGATATAGTCCGTCTGTACTTCTCGATGTCGTCTAGTATTCTTTGAATGTCGAGTCCGATGTTTATGTCTGAGATGGCGCTGAATACCGGTATCACCACGTGAGGAGTACTTCTCACCTAAATTGTGTTGATAGATATGACGGTAAATTGTGTTATAGCTAACACACCATTGATGTTCCTTATTAAAGCGAGCGGTAATCTGCTCTGGTGACCAGTGCAGATCTAAGATGTAATGAACAATTTGACGGCGTAGTTGTGGATGGCTGTCTAATAGCCGCTTCTTATGACAATTCTGCCGCTTTTGATGATAGTCATTTTCTGCTTTGCTTGGGGAATAATTACCTACACAACGTTTTAATTCTCGTGAAATAGTGCTTGGATTTCGCCCCAGCCGTAACGCAACAGCCCGGATAGATAACCCCTTAGCTCGTAAAAACATAAGCATTTCACGTTCTTTTATAGTAAGATGTTTATAGCTCATACCGGATACCTCGAATTGTTTGATTTGGTCGTTAAACATATTCTACCCGGTATGGGTTTATTTTTTTACTTTGTGTTGCATTTTAATTGTAAATTCGCCACGGATAAATTAAGTGGGGCTAACACTAATCGGCCAGAACTGCAAAAAATGCTGGCCTATATTCGTGAGGGAGATATTGTCCTGGTCACTGAATTAGATCGCTTAGGCAGAAACAACCATGATTTGACTAAGATCATGAACTCCATTCAAAATAAGGGTGCCACCCTAGATGTGTTGAATTTACCGTCCATGACAGGGATTGCTGACCCAAATTTACGTTAACTGATGACCAACTTGATTATTGAACTCTATAAGTATCAGGCCGAAAGTGAACGTAAGCGAATCATTGAGCGCCAGCAACAAGGGATTGCCTTAGCTAAGCAGCAGGGTAAATATCATGGGCGCAAACCCCAATATGCCAAAGATGATCCCCGTTTGCAACATGCTTTTAAGCTTTATCGAGCTGGCATGAGTGACATTGATGTGTCCCGAAATACAGGTATTAAACGGACGACCTTTATTCGATACCGTGTGAAATACGGTATTAAAAGAAAATAGGGCCCCCTTTTGGTTAGCACATGTTAACTGAAAGGGCCCCTATTTTCTTTACTTAAAAGTTGTCTCAGGAATCAGCTTACATCCAAATTGTGTACAATCTATATTATGAGAACTAATTTTAGAGTATGATAAAGTTGATTAACAATTTCGATAAAGGCGATGATGGGATGAAAAGCACGACGAAATGGGTAACACGGTGGCCCGAACGAATTAGTTACGGCTTAAGTGACGCCGCCGATAATTTAGTCTTTCAAATGATGACGACCTATTTGCTATTCTTTTACACTGATGTTTATGGACTGACACCAAGCGCGGTGGCCATTTTATTTGTCGTGGCGCGGGTAGCTGACGTTGTTGAAAGTTTTGTCATCGGGATCATGATTGATCACACACATTCACGGTTTGGCAAGAGCCGACCGTTCTTCCTCTGGTATTCGTTACCTTACGTTATTTTTGCGGTTCTCACCTTTGTGACGCCTAACTTTTCGTATAATGGTAAATTAATCTGGGCATATGTGACGTATTTAGGCCTTGGATTTCTGTATACGGCTGTTAATCTGCCAATCACGTCAATCTTACCAACGATGTCGCAGAATACTCGTGAGTTGACGTTGTTGGGTGTCATTCGTCAATTCTTTGGCAGTTCGGTTCAAATTGTGGTGGCGGTATTCACATTACCCTTGGTTGCGTTCTTCGGCCACGGTAATCAGCAAAAAGGGTTCTTGGGCACAATCATCGTGTTTAGCCTGATTTCATTTCTTTTGATTATCAACACGTTTGTCCATGTTCGCGAACGGTTCGCGAATCCTGAAATTGCCCATCAACCGTTAACAACTGTCCTAAAAATGTTGAAACATAATCAGCCATGGATCGTTATGTCAATCGTGATTATCATGTACTGGCTGGTGACGGCAATTAAGAATCAGACAACCATTTACTATTTTAAATATACGGTGGGAAACGAAAACCTGGTACCACTAGCTAACAGTTTTACCCTGGCAGCGTTAATCGGGGTATTGCTGATCATTCGAATTACCGAGGTTCGCAGTAAGAAGCAAACGATGCTTCGCGGTATTTTAATAGCGCTGGTTGGTCAAGCCGTGATTGCGATTGGGGTTTATACCAAAATACTGTGGTTCTTGTTTGGCGGTGTCTTGATTAACTCGATTGGCAATGGGATCATTATCGGCCTCGTCTCAATCATGATTGCTGACACAATCCGTTATGGTGCCAGCATGGGGATCCAAGCCGAGGGAGTTCTGGCTTCAACGGATGACTTTGGCGTTAACGTCGGCCTTGGTGTTGGCGGCTTGATTACAGCTGGTTTGTTTCACTTTTCGGGTTACGTTGCCAATCGAACCCAGAATGCCGCAACTCTCACCATGATTGATTTGAATTATGTTTGGATTCCGTTGGTTATTTATGTGGGGATGTATTTTGTATTGCGGCTTTATGATGAGGGGCGGATTGAACGAGCAATAGAAGCAAGAAAATAAGTCCGAATTATATTCTAAATAATAGTTTTTGATTTGCTAACTAACACCGGTGCGGTGTGATATTATTGGTTCTGGTGCAAATTTTCCTCGCTGACTTGATTTTAGTATACTGGGTGCCAAGAAACGAGGGATTGCGCGCATGAATCACTTTAAGGGACGCCACTTTCAAAAGGACATCATCTTAGTAGCCGTTGGCTACTATTTCAGATTCAGTCTCAGCTATCGTGACATCGTTGAATTGCTTCGGGATCGGGGTATCACTGTTCATCACACCACGGTCATGCGTTGGGTTCATCACTATGGCCCCATCTTTAAGGCTCTATGGCGTCGGCATCAAACAGCTCACGCTAAAAGTTGGCGAATCGATGAGACCTATATTCGAGTTAAAGGCCGTTGGGCCTATTTGTATCGCGCTATTGACAGTAACGGTTTGACCATGGATTTTGAGTTACGAAAACACCGCGATTATACCGCATCCTATCACTTTTTGAAGCGTCTCTTGACGACCAATGGTCGGCCTGATCGATTAGTCACTGATCAATATCGGGCAACACTGAAAGCAGTGAAGCAAATTTATTGAACAAAATATGATAGACATTAAGTAATAAGTGTTACCCTTGAAAATGTAATGAAGAAACTATTGTGTTAGGAGGATTTTATGGATAAACGTAAAATTGTAATTGTTGGTGCTTCACATGGTGGTCATGAATCAGCAATTGAGCTGTTGGATAAATATAATGATGTAGATGTAACTGTTTATGAAGCTGGCGACTTTATTTCATTTATGTCCTGTGGTATGCAATTATACTTAGAAAATAAAGTTACGGCTGAAGATGACGTCAGAAACTTTGCTCCTGAAGATGTTGAAAAGAAGGGCGGTCATGTTTATGCCAACCATGAAGTAACCGCGATTCATCCTGAACATAAGACAGTAACAGTTAAGGATTTAACCAATAATTCTGAAGAAGAAGTTCAATATGATAAGTTAATTCTTTCATCAGGTGTAACGCCAAAGGTTTTACCAGTACCTGGCAATGATCTTAAGAATATCTATTTAATGCGTGGACGTGATTGGGCTTCTAAGTTAATGAGTGCTGTTAACAATCCAGCAATTAAGAATGTTGCTATTGTTGGTGCTGGTTATATTGGTACTGAAGCTAGTGAAGTATTTGCTAAAGCTGGCAAGCATGTAACTTTAATGGACATGATTGATCGTCCATTAGGAACTTACTTGAACCCTGAATTGCTTGATGTTTTGGAACCTACCTTTAAGAAGAATATGGACTTGAAGATGGGCGTTAAAATTGAAGGCTTCAACGGTAATGAAAAAGTTGAAAGCGTCAAGACCGATCAAGGCGATATACCAGCTGACTTGGTTGTTGTTTCAGCAGGGGTAACTCCTAATACTGATTGGATAAAGGGCACAGTTGATTTAGATCAAAGAGGCTGGATTAAGACTGATCCATACTTGAGAACGAATGTTAAAGACGTTTACGCTATTGGAGATGCAATTTTGCCACTTTCTATTCCAGCAGGTAAGCCAATGCCAATTGCTTTAGCTACTACTGCTAGAAGAGAAGCACAATATGTGGTTGATCATATCTTTGAAGATAAGCCAGATCGCGCTTTCAAGGGTGTTATCGGTGCTTCAGCTCTTAGCGTCTTTGACTATCACTTCGCTACTGCGGGATTAAATAAGTTTTCAGCTGCTAAGAATAAGCTTGATTATCAAACTAGCTTCTATGAAGATCATATGCGTCCAGCTTATGTCCCAGAAGCAGATAATCCTAAGGTATATGTCAGCTTAACCTTTAATCCATATACTCACCAAATCTTAGGCGGTGCTGTCCTTTCTAAGTATGATATTACTGCTCAAGGCAATGTTTTAGCTTTGGCAATTAGTCATAAGATGCGCTTGGAAGACTTGGCTGAACAAGACTTCTTCTTCCAACCAGGATTTGACCGTCAATGGAGTTTGCTTAACCTAGCTGCTCAACATGCATTAGGTATGGCAAGATTCTAATTTAATCGTTAATAAAAATAAATTATAAAGATAAAAACTAGTCATGTTTTTAACGGCTCTTTGTCAAACATCCTAAAGTAAGAGGTATCAAGATTGTGACGACAATCTTGATACCTCTTTTACTATACTTAAATTGAGGTTGAGGTCGTCAACATCAGTGGAATATACATTCCGAGTGTCAAACTGGCCCAACAACACGTAGTGAACAGTTAGATTTAGGATGTGGGTCCTTGAGATCGAATTTAGAAAATGAACGAATCTGCGAAGTTGTTACCTCAAAAATATATGGAAGGCGATAAAGTGCACGTTTTAGGTATTGATGTGAGTCGTGGAAAGAGTAATTGTGCTCTTTTACACGATCATACGGTTATTAAGGAGTTTCAGATTATCCATAATAAGTCTGGATTGGCAAAGCTCAAGTCAATAATTACGAGTGACCTGCCAGTCATGGCAGTATTTGAAACGACTGGTATTTATTCTAGAGTTCTGACTCGTTTTTTTAGCGAGGAAGGAATGAATTACCTTGAAATAAATCCTTTGGAGTCCTCAATTCGCATGGCGGGGTTGAGAAGGCAAAAAACAGACCGTTCAGATGCAGTTAAATTAGCGCTCCTGGGAATTGATCAGAAGTCACTGATTCATGGTCGTAGACCATATTCAAGGCCATATGAGCAACTTCATTTAATGGCACACCGCTATCTAGAAATAACTAAGGAGAGATCCCGGATTATCAATCATTTACATGCCGCACTTGATCAAACATTTCCCGAGTTAAACGATATATTTAACCCAATTCGATCAGTGCTCGGCTTAACTTTTGTTAGTCTCTTTCCCCACCCTGATTTTTTAACAGGATATATTCCAGGAACGATGGCAAAACAAATCATTGGCTTGGTAAGTCCTAAAATCCATTCGGATTTAATCGTACGTAGATGTAATGAGGTCTGGCAGGCAGGCCAATTGTCGTACCCAGCACAACCTGCGAATTCATTTCTAACTAATCAAATCCATAGTTATTGTGAAGAGATTCAGCGATATAATCAGGCCCATGACTTATTAAAACGCCAATTGATCACTTACGCGAAAACTTTTCCGGAGTTTAAACTCATTGCGAGTATTCCTGGGGCGGGAGAGATATCAACTGCCCTGTTACTAGGATTTACAGGAAAAATAGCGAGATTCCCAAGTTATAAGCAGCTGAATGCTTACGTAGGAATAGATCTACGACGAACCCAATCCGGAGGGCTCAAAGAAGCTGACCGGATTAATCGGAGAGGCCAAAGTAGTGCCCGTTATATTATGTTTGAAATGATTAGATCCATGCTTAGAAATAAAGCACGCATTGATAATCACATTGTGGATTACTACTATAAGTTAAAAAAAGGACCACATCCTAAACCGGATATGGTTGCCATGATTGCTTGTGTGAACAGGCTTGATAGGACGATTATGAATTTGGTCCGCACAAACCAAATTTATAATTACGCAAGAACTTCCCATTAAGCAGACTATTTAAATACCAGTATAGTTGATATTTATGACAGCTTTTTTCTGTCAAAAAGCTATCACTGTTTAGTGTACTCTTTTTTTAATAAGTTGATACTTGACATCATATTAGAAATGGTGTTGAAGGATAGTTTCTATCCTTTGGAGATCTCCTCGTGTGGGAGATCTTTTTTGTTTTTTTATTAGTTGCGGCGTTTAATCTGGTGTGTCGTCTGAATATCGTACTTGAAGGCATAACAAATAAGCCTACCATCGTGACGTTATTGTGGTAGATAATCTAGGCAATCAGCTGGTAGACGCGTGTGAACATATTGGCCTGATTGGAGAAGCCATAACAAGCACGTTTGAGCTCCTTGATCTTACGGTTGATGCCTTCTATCGGTCCGTTAGAGTAGGACGATTTGGCGGCATTAATTACTCCATTAAGATTCTTTCGTAGGGTATGCATGGCCGTATCTAGGGGCGTGCCGTTAGGCTGATAGTTAGTGATGATATTCTTGAGTTCATCAGCGTGACGCCCCATCAAAGCATCGTGGAGATCGATGTAGGTTTCATAAGCTGTTTTGAAGGCCGGAAACGTATCGGTTCCAATATCAATAGCGTTCTGTTCGGTCGAGTACTCATTCAGGCCGAAGAGGTAGCGGCTCTTTTGTGCGTCAGGGGTGGCCTTGTGGAATAGGCGCCATAGTGATTTCAGTACTTTATATTCCCGCGAATGCTTGTCGAGTTGCTTTAAACATTGAGTGCGAATGGTATCCATCGTCCGGCCCATTAATTGAATAATGTGGAACCGATCAATAATGAGTTCGGCGTTAGGGAATAGTTCGTGCACGAATGCCTGATAGGAGGCGTTCATGTCCATGATGACGCGTTGAACCGCGGCCCGTTCTGCGGTGCTGTACTGACTAAGAAAGAACTGTTTGATGGTTCTATTAAGGCGGTCGCTAAGTACTTTAACTGATTTGTGAGTGTCGGCGTCAATGCAAATAAACGACATGGAGCCGTGCGTGGAACGGAATTCATCAAAGCATAGATTAATCGGTAACCGGCGGCTCGCGTGTGGATGAATATTAGCCGTCAAAATACGCTGAACTGAGTTTGTCGAAATACCGGTGAGACTGGCGATAGTCTTATCCGGGAGTGATTTACTGGCTAGCTTCAGCACATGAGTCGCTAGTCCGTGACCGATGGCGTGGTTGGTTGATACCACTGGAGTGGTGGCCGTACAAGTGCTATGGCAGTTACTACAACGCCAGCGTTGCTTGTTTAGCTCTAGAATTACGGGCCGGTCCATGGGTCCTGAAATGTGGACATGAGTGAGCTTGTGTCCGTTAGGGTGCAACGTATTGTATCCACAGCTGGGACAGCGCCTGAGTGTGTAGGTAAGCTCTGCCTGGATGACCAAATACTTTTTGCGACCCGAGCCCCGACCATTAAATTCCTCACGAGTACCGAACACCTGAATGTTTGTGTCTGTAATTCCCAGTAATTTAAGTGTATTATCTAGTTGAGACACGCGTGGTGCTAGTTCGTCACAAAATTAAAAAATCCTAAATTATAGACTAAAATTGCCAGTTCAATTTTTAGTTGAAAGCCAAAGGCACTCCGCGTTAAGTTAGTTTCAATTTCAAAATCACTAACTAAGGTAGAAAAACGCGATTCAATTGTGCGACGTAACGCCTTGAGCGCGCGCTTATTATGTTCCTTGGCCCCCTTCATATTCGAACGGTATGGTGTCCATAACGTGTAGCCTAATTGCTTAAATTCAGCGCCAAGTCGCTTGCCTACATAACCGACATCGGCCAAAACAATTGGACAAGGACAATCATCAATCAAGCTAACGGCAACTTTTGTATCATGGACCGAAGCGGCAGTCACCACATAATTCAGAATGTAGCCATCAGTGGTTACTAGCATGTGGGTTTTAAACCCATAGAACGACATTTGCTTAGTGGCATTGTAGCCAATATTAGCTTGCCCAGCCAAAATACGTGCTCTAAATTTACGTACTGGTTCACACAATGGATTCGGCAAACTATCAATGATTGCGATCTGTCCAGGTTGGGCTGCTTCACGCGTCAAACCAGTACGGATCGCATTGACCACGGGTAATAATTGTAGTGCGCGACGGTTGAACCGTGACCGACTAATGGTGATTTTTTGCGGCATAAAGGCGGTCATCAAGCGCCAAAAACGGCGTTGTGATTGGATACCAAGCGTTGTTTGTAAACACAGTAGCGCCAACAATCGACAGTCATCGATTTTAACGTGCGCCACATTACGCCGTTGCGTCACACAACGCGGGCAATAGCGCTGGTAAAGCGACTGGCACAGCTGATAAAAATAATGATAGTTACCTTGTAATTCGTGACGAATTTGTTTAAACTTAGGATGGTTCAACATCGTTAGGACTCCTTTTAAGTTTAGTCACTTATGAGTCTAACTGTGTTGGACTTTTTTGTTAATTTTTTTGTATTATTACAAACTAGCACCACGCGTATTTTACTACTTAAAAGGAGTCGATCTTATGCAAATAACTAAAACACCACTTAACCAGGTAAATCCTCAATCTCAAGCAGAGTTAATTTCCTACGTTGATCCCAGCCTTACCGACGCGCTTAACCCTGCGCTAATTTTTGTACCGGGAGGCTCTTATACTCACATTGATTTTAAGCAATCCGAAAAAGTTGCGCTACGCTTTTTGTCACTTGGTTTTCAAGTTTCCATCTTACGGTACTCTTTTGTCGATGAAGTTCAACCGCTCTTCCCGGCTCCCCTGTTGGAAACTGCGCAAGCAATCGCCACTACTAAACAAAATGCCGCACAATGGCACGTTGATCGCCAAAAAGTCATGTTGATGGGCTTTTCCGTCGGCGGACACGTAGTTGCTAATTACAACAATTTATGGTCTTCAGACTGGTTACAAGCACAAACCCACTTATCTGCAGAAGACTTAAAGCCCGCCACTACTATTTTAGGTTACCCAGTAATTACCCCATTTGATGGCTTCCCTGACCAACCTACTTTGGCGCAGTGGACTAACAACCCCGATGAGATTGCTGCTGACCAACACGTAACCGCCGATAATGCTCCAACTTTCATTTGGGCCACCACTGACGACCAGTTAGTTTCTTCAAAAAACGCCGTGGACTACTTCTTAGCGCTCCAAGCTCATCAAGTGCCCACCGAACTACACCTTTACCACCACGGTCCTCACGGAATGGCGTTAGCTGACGAAACTACGGCTTACGACGAGCGTCACCAAGATTCTCGCATTGCCGATTGGATTGCTAATGCATTAGCTTTTTTACGCGAACTATAACGAGGCTTATTTTCCATTAGTAAAGAAAATGGACCTTTATTCTTCAAAAGCACAAAAACTACTTTTTTATACACTAAACGCGTGGTGCTAGTTTGTAATAATACAAAAAAATTAACAAAAAAGTCCAACACAGTTAGACTCATAAGTGACTAAACTTAAAAGGAGTCCTAACGATGTTGAACCATCCTAAGTTTAAACAAATTCGTCACGAATTACAAGGTAACTATCATTATTTTTATCAGCTGTGCCAGTCGCTTTACCAGCGCTATTGCCCGCGTTGTGTGACGCAACGGCGTAATGTGGCGCACGTTAAAATCGATGACTGTCGATTGTTGGCGCTACTGTGTTTACAAACAACGCTTGGTATCCAATCACAACGCCGTTTTTGGCGCTTGATGACCGCCTTTATGCCGCAAAAAATCACCATTAGTCGGTCACGGTTCAACCGTCGCGCACTACAATTATTACCCGTGGTCAATGCGATCCGTACTGGTTTGACGCGTGAAGCAGCCCAACCTGGACAGATCGCAATCATTGATAGTTTGCCGAATCCATTGTGTGAACCAGTACGTAAATTTAGAGCACGTATTTTGGCTGGGCAAGCTAATATTGGCTACAATGCCACTAAGCAAATGTCGTTCTATGGGTTTAAAACCCACATGCTAGTAACCACTGATGGCTACATTCTGAATTATGTGGTGACTGCCGCTTCGGTCCATGATACAAAAGTTGCCGTTAGCTTGATTGATGATTGTCCTTGTCCAATTGTTTTGGCCGATGTCGGTTATGTAGGCAAGCGACTTGGCGCTGAATTTAAGCAATTAGGCTACACGTTATGGACACCATACCGTTCGAATATGAAGGGGGCCAAGGAACATAATAAGCGCGCGCTCAAGGCGTTACGTCGCACAATTGAATCGCGTTTTTCTACCTTAGTTAGTGATTTTGAAATTGAAACTAACTTAACGCGGAGTGCCTTTGGCTTTCAACTAAAAATTGAACTGGCAATTTTAGTCTATAATTTAGGATTTTTTAATTTTGTGACGAACTAGCACCACGCGTAGTTGAGACATCTATTCCTACCCCGCTTATCTTGAGTTTCGTCGCTTAAAGCATAGCACTAGGGAGGCTTAGATGCTTTTTTTGTTATCAAAAAGGGCCTAGTACTTTTGGAATGGAAATACTTTCCAACACCAAAAATTCTAGACCCCTAAATTTGCGATCTACCACGTATGTTTAAATCAAATTTATTTTAAATATACCTTGTACAGTGAAGTTTACTGATTGTGTGATTTATGATAAAAGATTAATCTTTTATCATAAATCACACAATCAGTAATACATAAGTTAAGCTCAATCTTATTTACGTTTGGCAAGGCCTTCACGAATAATTTTTTCTAAGACATCAACAATTTTTTCGTCATTCTCAAAAGCGATGCGTTTAACTTCTTTATATGTGCTCATGCGAAGTTGAACGGTTTTAGTTCTTTCTGTTTCGAATTGGTATGGACTTTTTAGATTTTTAAGTTGTTCAGATGCCTTTTTACTAACTTTATTTAAAAAATCTTCTGCCATGATAAATTACTCCTCTAACTGTTGAATTCTAAGTATTTGTTCATTAAGAACCATTTGGTACATTTGGATTGCTCTTTTATCCCAATGGTCTTTATTCCGTATTCCTTCATTAGCAAACGTTTTAACCCGTTCTTGAGTTCTAATTGAGTTTGAAAAGACCCCTTCGCCAAAAAAGTCTTTTGCTTGTGCAGAAATTTCAGTATCAACTTTTGCACGTGGCTTCATTAAGTACAATATGGCACCAACTAACTGAAAACTTCCATTGTATTGTTCACGTAGTTCACCTAAATGCGTAGCTGTTTTTAAAGAACTTGTATATGACTGCTTTTGAGTTTGTAAGACAATTGAGATGAAATCTGAAGCCATGATTGCGTTATTAGTAAAGACATTTATTGTTGGTGGTACGTCAATAAAAATATAATCGTAATTTTGTTTTAACTTTGAAAGCATTTGTGGTAATAGAATATTACGTTTAACCCGACTAACTTTTTCTACAGCACCAATCCATAAAGACAATGTCCAATCTGTAGGAATCATATCAATTTGGTTTGTAACAGACACAATAGATTTAGACAAATTCCCTCCAAGAAGGCCCTCATATAATGAAAGTTCCGGCTTTAAATCGGCTTTATAAGTCTCCTTCATAATTTCAGTTGCATTTCCCTGGGGATCGAAATCTATAAGTAGTACTTTTTTCCCCTCTTGACCCAATAAATAGGTTTCCATTACAGTCAAGGTGGTCTTACCAACGCCACCTTTAAAGTTGAAGTTTAATAGTGTTTTCCCATTCATAGTAGCACCTACCTTTACATAAACATTTTACCATGATTTATGATTAATCACAAATTTTATATGATTTATGATTAATCATAAATCATATCCATAAAACTATTTACTTAACCTTTGCAGAATGATATGCTTTTTTCATAAACAAAAAATCCCAATCCACTCGGGATTGGAATTTTTGCAGTATTGACAAGTAGCTATCTTGCAGCTACCTAGTCCAAGCAATTTTCACCGGCAAGTTAAAATTGCTTGAAAAAATTGTAATCTTGTTTACGTGCTAATTATACCGCAAGCAAACCTTAAGGGCAAGCAAAGGTAAACTAATTAAAACGAAGATAAGACCAATGGACTAAGTAGCTTGTAATAACTACTTAGTCCATTTTTAGTTCTTAAAAATTAAAAAAGTTGCCGACTGGGCAACTCACAAACAGACACATGCTGGTGAAACTACAAAGCCGATCACGACCAATGTTCGCTTTGTAATTCAGTTAGAGCATATCAGATTTGTATTTTAAAGCAAATCAAATGTTTTAGCAACTCTCTTTTGAGACAGCGTGTGTCAGTCAAGAAAGGGAGTTTTTATTATGACAAAATCAACAGATTTCAATTACTATGACGCCAATAGCGTATATGGATCCTTGTTTTTCCAGTTCCCTAAGGTATTAATGTATGGCGAGCAATACAAACATTTAAGTGATGCCGCTAAGCTAGCTTACATGGTACTAAAAGACCGGCTAGAGTATTCTTTACGCAATCACTGGATTGATGAGGAAGGGCACGTCTACTTTATTTTTACCAATCAAGAACTTAAAGATTTATTCGACTGCTCAAATGATAAGTTAGCAGCCGTGAAAAAAGACTTGGAACGTGCAGGACTACTTTATCAAAAAGCCATGCATTTCAATCCCAAAACTGGCAAAAACGAACCCAATCGACTTTACCTGGCCGAACTAGATATGCAGTCAACTGACGTCTATTTACGCGGTGAATATGCTCAAAAAGAGCCGCAAACCCTTGCTACGAGCGAAAATCCGAAAATCGGACGTTCGCGGGAGACCGTTGGAACCCTTGCTACGAGCGAAAATCCGAAAATCGGACATTCGCGAAAGTTCGTTGACAACACCCCGCAAACCCTTGCTACGAGCGAAAATCCGAAAATCGGACACGATCTAGATAAAGAACTTAAAGAAAGAGATACTAATAGATACAATATAGATACTCAAAAGTTGGACTTTTCCACAGCCAATTTCTCCCCAGCAGAAATTCAAAAGCAAAACCAGGATTTGGTGAACCATGCTAATGATTTCTTAACTGATGAAGACAGTGGCTTACCGGTTTTCTTAGAACCAGAAGCTGTGCAACTACTTAGTTTTTGGTGCCGTACCCCGCAACAAATGCGGCGCTTCATTGGCATTATCTTAAATGCTAAGTACCGAGTTGAGAAAGATCACAAAGATATTGGTGTCATAATCCTACTTGGTGATGAGGAACTGAGACCTTTAATGACTAAAGCCTTGAGACGCTACTTTAACGTCCTTAGAAGCAATGAGAAGCACATCAAGAATGTTGAGAACTACTTATACGGCACCATGCAAAACCTATTTGGCGTTTGGTGGAATAAACAAGCGGCTAGAGAATATGCAGCCAAACACCCCGAAGAACAGAACACTTACAATGAACCTTATTGGAATTAAACGCCGTATAAGCTCATTTAAGCCGTTTTAAGCATTACATGCATAATTATATTAAAATCGCTTTAAAATCGCTTAGAAGCAAAAATAGACACCTTGAGTGGCTGAATTGGCGCTTGGTGGAATAAACAAGCGGCTAGAGAATATGCGGCCAAACACCCTAACGATGAGCGTGCTTAAAACTAAAAAGCTATATAAGGCCATTTAAGCTGTTTTAAACAGATAGAGCATAATTATATTAAACGAGTTTTAAAATGCGCTTACGGGCACTTTAGGAACGTTGTATAAGTGCCATTGCGGAAAGGACAGCAAACTTAAATTCACAACTTTTAAAGAAGCAGGCTAATTGAGATGATACTCAAAGATTAGTATAATGTGAGTAGTAATAAAGGGGGGCGAGAAAATCATGGCAGTTAAGGAAAAGAAACGCGTACAAGTCCAGATTGACAAAGAATTGGCAGATAATACCGAAGCCGTTTTAAGCCAGTTAGGTCTAAACCCAACTACCGCGATCAATATGTTTTATAAGCGGATTGTTGCTAATGGTGCCTTACCTTTTAATGTGTCTTTAAGCGAAGAAGAACGAGCTAATTTACGCTTTTTAAAGGCTACCAAAGAGACACCAGTCACCGAGTTCAAAGACGCTAAAGAGGTCGCTGATTGGCTCAATGATCCAGATGAGGACTAATGACTTATCAGATTAAATAAATTAATAACTTGGAAGTGTGATGAACATGAAAGATACAATCACAATTAATGACTTTTTTGAAATTGCCAAAGAAACTGATTTAAAAGATTTACTTGATAAGTCATTACATGAGCCAGATCCAGAAAAGCGCAAAGTATATGACGCTTTATATACCTACTTTTTAGATAAAAGGCAAGATGAGGTTATTAAGCGAAAGGACTTTGTCCGTTGATAGATAAACCCCAATATATATTGAAGAATTTTCCTTGGATAAACCAAAATATTACTTATCCAGAAAAGGTGCAAAAGCAGTTACAAAATTTTGCAGATCAAAACCCAGAAGTAAAGCCTAGAAATGATCCAGAAAATAAAAACGATCGGCCTAGTTATTAGGTTGATCGTTTTTTAATTTATCCGGTTTATGGGCGTTAACATAGTCAGCAAATATTTTTAAAAGTTCTTCGGTTTGTTCGACCGAGAGGTTATCAGCTTGGAAGTACTTTTCTAATAAAGCCCCTTTTTGAATTAATCGGCGAGAACGGGCTTTGCGGGCTTGCCGATTTTCATAGTATTTAGATTGCCGTAATTTAAAATCTTCCCGCTCAATTTTTTGTTTTAACCGCGCTTGTTGCTCGACTAGTTTTTCATATTGATTAGACATGGAATTTCCCCATCTCGTATGGCTAATGATCTACGGACTTTACCTTTAAAAATTCAGAAAATTGCTTAGCTAAAAGCTTAATCTGATCGTTAGACAAATTAGCATAATCTAAATTGGCTTGACTGATGATTTGTTTACCTAGCCGTTGTTCAATCTTATTTTTTTCGTCCTTAATTTTTTGATTAAGGGCTTTTAATTTAGCTTCTTGTTTTTCTAAGTTGCTTTGAGACATAACGATCCCTCCAATCATATTATAAATAATCACCGACACTATATCATAAGGGAAACGTTAAGTCAAAGTATAAAAGTTGAAATAGCGAAGCGGAAGGCATACACTAAGTTAAAGTTAAGAGAATCAGAAGACCGAGTGAAACGAGGTTAATGCGCACTTACACTCCAAATAAATTGGAGTTGTGCTAAAACACTTAAACCTGTATCAGAAGTCGCCTATGGCGACAACAAAAACCAAAAACAAAACCCTAAAAGAAAGGAGACAACAGCATGGCAATTTTCCATATGAGTTTTCAAAATATAAGCGCAGGAAAAATGCGTAGTGCTGTTGCTAGTGCGAGTTATAGAAGTGGTGAAAAGTTATTCGATCAAAAAGAAGGTCGAAGCTATTTTTATGGTCGGTCAGTCATGCCAGAAAGCTTTATTTTGACACCAAAGAATGCGCCAGAATGGGCGAGTGATAGAGAGAAATTATGGAATGAAGTCGAAAGAAAAGATCGGCGAGCAAATTCACGCTATGCAAAAGAGTTTAACGTGGCTTTACCAGTTGAATTAAGTGAAGACGAACAGAAAGAATTATTGACAAAATATGTACAAGAAAATTTTGTTGATGATGGTATGGTAGCCGATGTGGCAATTCATCGCGATCACCCAGATAATCCACACGCTCATGTGATGTTAACTAACCGTCCATTTAACCCAGACGGAACGTGGGGAATTAAAAGTAGAAAAGAATATATATTAGATGAAAAAGGGAATAAAACATATACAAAAAGTGGGTATGCAAGAAATAGAAAAATATGGCTAACTGATTGGGATAAAAAAGAAAAAATAACTGAATGGCGTCACAATTGGGCTACCGCTGTTAATCAAGTTTTAGAAGCTAAAAATTTACCAGACCGTATTAGTGAAAAATCATATGAAGAACAAGGAATTGATGAAGTGGCAACACAACACGAGGGTATCAATTCACAGAAAGAAAAACGCCAAGAATTTAATCAAAATGTTAAGCAACAACGACAAGCAAAAGCAGAAGCAAAAAATGCTAATGAAAAAATCCATAATGAACGCCGTATGCAAACCTTACAGCGCCATTATTCATTTGATGAAAAACGACTGGTTGCACAGTTAAGTAATCGACTAAAAACATTTGTTAGCTTAGAGAACCTAGATGAGAAACAACGTATGCTGTTTAATTGGAAAAATAGTGCCATGATTAAGCAAGCAGTAGGGGAAGATGTGACTAAACAATTAGTTACAATTACACAACAAGAAAAGTCACTATCAGAAGCCAATCAATTATTGGATAAAGTCGTTAATCGAACCGTTTCAAAACTTTATCCTGACGTTGATTTTGAGCAAATAACAATGGCAGAAAAACGGGAGTTAGTTAAGGAGACGGACAGCGAACAAAGGGTATTTACAGGAGATGAACTAAAAGACCGTTTAGCCATGATAAGAACAAACATTATCAACCAACAGGTTCTGACGTTTACAAAGCGCCCATTTGCTAGTTGGTTAATGCTTGAAAAACAAGAACAGCGAGCTAAGGAAACTATTAGTGATATTTTGGCTAATAAAGGTTACCAACTAGCAGATATTAAGCGTACAAAAGGTACTCTGTTAAGTGACTTTGATGAGAAACAACAAGCTGTTTTAAAGAAGAATATCAAAGAACTTTCAGCAATAAATGAGACTAAACAAGTGGTTGATACGCAATATAACAACGTATTAAGTAAGACTTTCCCTGATATGAGCCTTGATCAAGTCAAAATGACTGAAAAAGAACGCCTATATACAGCAGTTGTTTATTATAATCCTGAACTTAAATCACTCGAAAAGCGTGATTTAGATCAGTTGAGAAATAATCCGCCTGTTCAATTCACGACCCAGGAACATGCCCAGGGACTTGCTTATCTAAGCGGACAGGTTAAATCTGATGAGATTCAAAACGCTAATTTGTTACGTGTATTGAAGAATAGGGGGACACAACAGTTATTCATTGGGGAAGCAGGACAAGATAAAAAGATTTCTGCTAAGCAACTTGAGCAGGCTAAGCAGGCAGTAAAGCAACATAATCAAAAGAATGATGATTTCCGAAAAGAGAATATGCCTGATTATCGAGCCGTTAATTATAACGAAAATACCCCAGCAAACTATATGAACAAATTATTGTCAGATACCTTAATGAGCTTACTTTACGAGAATGGACAAGACCACGAACTTAACAGACAAAAGAAAGCACAAAAAGAATTAGAATACGAACTGGATAAAAAGAAGCGTCAACATCAGAAGCACAGTCGCCACAGTGGCACAATCCATAGATAGGCTAGGTGTAAGATAGATGTAATGAAAAAGAAAAAATAAATGGTTACAACGTAACCATTTTTGTGATATAATGTATTCATACAAATAAAGAAAGGAGGGATAGCATTTGAAAAATAGCAACGAGTGGCACACATTAGCGGAGGCTAGCCGAATTTTAGGAAAAAATGACCGCTATGTGAGTAATTGGATAAAGCGTCATGATGATTTCCCCAAGCCAATGCTAATGGATATTTCAGGTAAGAAAATCATTCATGATAAAGGTATTCAATGGATTTCTGAACACACAAAAAAAGAGGGCGTCCTCAAAAGCAAGGTTAGTGCTATTGAGGATAAATTCCTAAAATTGACGGTTTTAGGAAAACACCCTAACATACCATTTTACATGTGTATGAATGGATAGGCTAGATATACTTAATAACCATTTAAAGGGGGTGGCGCAATGAAGATAGAGAACTGGCAAGATGTGGACGAACATTTGGTAGTTGATAATGACAAAGCAATTATTGTTAAGGATTCAAAACTACTGGATAATCCCGAAGCGTTAAAAACCGAAATGCAAAGAAGCGGTAAGCCAGTCACAGAAGTTAGAAGTAAGTTAGTTCAGAAGTCAGTCAAAAGTAGG
Organism: Lactobacillus sp. CBA3606; assembly: GCF_002970935.1. Lineage (NCBI taxonomy): Bacteria > Bacillati > Bacillota > Bacilli > Lactobacillales > Lactobacillaceae > Lactiplantibacillus > Lactiplantibacillus kimchii. Next base: position 35,532 of record NZ_CP027195.1, read on the forward strand.
GTCAAAACCGATCCAATAAAAATCAGTGCTTGGTTTGACCGTAAACATGAGAGTGACAATGCTCAAAAAGCCGAAAAGCTGGTAAGTAATAAGCCAACTCATCAATATAAGCAAATCAAAAATGAAATGACCTTTTTTGGTGAGAGCTTCTTGGAAGGCTTCTTAGGCTTCTATGGCTTAGAAGTTGATAACGCCTTAGGACGTTACGAACATAATTTGCATGTCTTAGAGACACAAGAGTTAGGAAGTTCTGAAAAAGAATATTACTTAGCTCAAGTTAAGTCAGGCGAGCTAAAACAGGTAACCAAAAGCTTACCAAATCGGGAAATTGCTGAAGAAGAACTAAACAAATTCTATCAGCGTGAACCAGAAGAAACGCAAGCAGAACAAATTCAATTACGAACATCAGAAGACGATAGGAAGGAGGAATAACATGAAGTTCAGCAAAGTAAAAGCGTTAGCAACTACTGGAGCCACCACAATTTACTTGGGATTGATGAACGCTCAGGTCGTCTTTGCCGCAGACGGTGGCGAAGTTAAAAGTAAGTTAACTCAAGCTGGTAAGACGATTCAAGGTATTTTAACCGGGTTAGTCGTTTTAGTCGGGATTTGTGTCGCACTATTTATTATTATCAAAAGAATGCCTGACGCAGACGACCCGCGGGAAAAATCAGAAGTTTACCACGCGGTTGGTCGAGTAGCTGGTTTAGTTGCCTTGGCGGCGGCCATTATCTGGATCTTACCTTGGGTTTACAGTCTATTTACCTAATTTAAAAAGGAGCCTGCCAAATGAAGAAAGGAAAAGAATTTATCTTCCCAGAAAACGTGGATAAAGATTACGGGATCTGGAAAGACTACACCTTGAAGGATTTTGGCTATGCGGCGCTGGCAGGACTAGTGGGCTTAATTTTTATTGCGATCCCACCCTATGGTTTGATCTTAGTCCTGATAAAAATAGTGATTGTTGTCTTAGCCATGACGATTGTCATGGCTATTTTAACAATTCGGCCAGTTGCGGCGCGGAAGAATATTAAAGTGCGGGATAACTTTAAGCTGAAACGCCGCTATGCCAATGGTCAGAAACTGTTTTATTTAAAACCGAAGAAGCGAGGTGAACTAAATGCGTTTGAAGAAGAACAAAACCGCCAATAAATCAGCCAGGCTAGATTGGGATTACCAACCGCCCAAAATCAATGGTGGCAAAGAAACCATTGATGACATGAGCTTGGTGGTGGGTATGTATGGTAATTACGAAGTTACCAAAACGGGTAATCTCGTTGGCATTTTGGAAGTTAGTGGGATCAACCTTGATCTACTTAATGAAACCGAACAGCAAGACGTCTTTGAGGACTATGGCGCCTTTCTCATGAGTACGTTAGGCGAAGGGGTTGATGACACCTTACAGTTCTTAGAGCCGACAATTCCCGTCAATATGACAGCTTATCTCAATGGTCTCAAGCGGCGGTATCTCGCTTTACAAAAAGATCACCCCGAGCAACAGTTCAAAATCCAGCTCATAGCCAGTTATTTGGACCACTTTACTAAAGTCCAAGAATCCAAAAACATGACAACTAAGCAACATCTGCTAATCGTTAAGGTGCCAATTAAAGACAAAAGTGTTAAGAGCTTAAACCTAGCGGTCACTCATTTAGACGAAAAGATCGAACAGATTAAACGAGACATTGAAAATGCGTTAACGGATTTTGATGTGACGGCCAAAGTGTTGACTAGTCAAGAAGTCCAGGAGATCTTAAAGAACTTAATCAATTTCAATGGATAGGGGGAAACAAAATGAATTTTGGTGATAAAGTCATTGACTTATTCATGCCAACTAAAAAAGAGCATAACCAAGGCAACAGCGACCAAACGGGTAGTAAGCCCAAACCGGAGGTTGAGGATTTTACCGAGCTGATTGATCGCGATAGCTTGCATTCACTATTCCCGTTTAGCTGGGAACAGTACCCCACCTACGTCCAGTCGGGCGAGAATTTTATTCGGGTGTTAGCGATTGCCGACTATCCTAAGCGGGTGTATGGCAACTGGTTATCGGAGTTAAAGCGCAAAAAAGGCGTTATCGATATTGTGCAATATATCGACAGCGCCAGTAACAATTCAATGATTACCTATTACAAGAAGACGATTCAAAACAAGGAAGCGCAGAAGTTAAATACGTTCGACCCGTATAAAAAGAAAATTCTGCAAAACTATATTGATTCAGCCAACATGCAACTAGATAAATACCTAGATAATTCTACCACATTTGTCTACCAACACATGCTAGTTTATTTACGGGCAAATAGTTTAGCAGAACTAGACGACTTAACCGAAAACGTTAAGAATACGTTGATTAAGTTGCAAATGAAACCTTTAGTACCAGTTAAAGCAACTTTCCAAGCTTTTTGGTCAACAATGCCGATTAATGAAAACTTAATGAGTGATTATACGTATAAGGAAAGCAATACCGAGGTTGCTAGCTCAATGTTTCCATTTGACGACGCAGAAATTCTAGACCTGAAACCAAGAAGTGATATTGAGGGTGTCAACAAGGACACAAATAGTTTAATTGCAGTTGATATGTTGGATCGTAACAAGACCTTGAACCAGAATATGGTTGTTATTGGTACTTCCGGTGTGGGTAAAACAACCTACATGATCCAGAAGATTTTAAGATATGCCATTCAAGACTATCAAATTTATATCATTGATCCAGAAAATGAATATACCAAAATTGTCGAATCCCTAGGTGGGGCAGTCCTGCACCTAACTTCTAATGCTAAGTACAAAATTAATCCAATGCAAATCTTTTCCGAGGAGATTTTGAGTGCTGATGAAGCCGTGACAAATCTTGATGAATTGGTAAAAGATAAAATTCAACGTCTGAAAGGTTTCTTTGAAGTCCTTAAAACCGGGATTACCCAAGTTGAGCTGGCAATCCTTGATGATGTCGTTAAACAAGCTTACGTCAACAGTGGCGTTTTGAAATATAGCCGCTTAAAAGAGATTAAAGACGATCAGTGGCCGACCTTATCCAATGTTTATGACGAGTTGGAAAAACTGGCAGATAAGGACGCCGACAAATTCAATCGGGTTAAAGACTTCTACTACATCTTAGGTAGTTATACCCATGGTTCTAACAGCCTATTTGACGGCCACACCAACGTCAACCTAAAGGGAAAGATCATTTCTTTTGATCTAAAACCCCTACAAAGTGAACAGGAAGTCCAATCAGCGGCTTATCTGAATACCTTCCAGTATTTGTGGGACGAAATCACCAAAGATCGGCATAGCCGCAAAAAGTTATTTGTTGATGAATTTCACTTTTTGACCTTGCACAAAGCGGCCGCCACCTTTTTCCACCAAGCATACAAGCGGTTTAGAAAGTACAATGCCGGAGCCATTGCCGGAACGCAGCAAATCCAAGATGTGATTGAGGGAACAACTGATACCGGGCAGAACATTGGTGAAGCCATTATTGGAAACTCCTACACCAAAGTATTCTTTGGTCTTGACGGTAAAGGCGTTGATGATGTGATTACCAAATTGCGTATGACGTTCTCGGATAAAGAAAAGAAGCTACTAGAACGCCGTAGGCAAGGTGAAGCCCTGATGATTTATGGTAGCCAACGTGCCTTTATGAAAGTCGAGTTGACCGAAGAAGAATTGCGGTTAATTGATCCCGAAGCTTACCAAGAAAAATACAACCGTGAGACAGCCGAACAACCGGATTATCAAAAGCGCGTGGTCTTAACACCTAGTGAGATTGACGCCTTAACCACTACCGAAGAGGAAGGAGGGACTTTAAATGAGTAAATCAAATCAGTTATTAAATATCGAAGTTGGGACTTTCAAACGACTGGGGAACAAGTTAATTCTCGAACTCAATCACAATCAGTTTCGATATGACCAGTTGAGTGAGCTAAACGAATTAAAGCAAGCTGATTCCAATTTCTTACAGTTGGTTAACGTGGTTGAGCAAGATCAGAAGGTCGTTTTAACTTATACCTTGCCAGATAAGGTCAGATCATTAAAGGAATTACCGCAGGAAAATAAGGCGATCCGGGCAGCCATTGCCAAGAAAATTATGGCGCAAAAGGTGGTTGCTGATAGCCAGTATCACATTGCGTTGAACCCAGCTAACCTCTGGTATTACCCCATGCAACATGTTTGGTACGCCTATCGGGCAAATGAACTCATGCCCTATGATGACAAGCACAGCAATTTAGCTAAATACAAAGCGCTGATTCTATTTTGTTTGACGGGGACGCCCTATGAACGGCTACTAAGCAATCCTAAAGAAGCCCTAGCTAAACACCCGGACGACTATTTACAACAAGTAGCTAAAGCTACGTCGTTAAATGAGTTAACGGAAGTGGTTAACAGCATTGAGGACTTTGTGAGCTATCACGAATGGCAGGAAGTTGAAACGGCCCAGCAGAAAACCAAACAACGTTTATGGTTGAGCGTGGCCGGGGTGGCGATTGTGGCCGTTTTGGCCGTCGGCTTAGTCCATAAAAGTGACGAACGAAAGTATCAATCTCTAGCCGACCAAAGTCAAACCCAAGTTACTCGGTTAAAATACAGTAACCAAATTCAAATGGCCTTAAACAATCATCAATGGTCAAAAGCCAAGAAAGCTATGCAAAAAGCCAATTATAGTGAGACCCGTCAGGCTCAAACATTCTTGAAACACAAACAATACCAGCAAGCCTTGAATGTTGACCCAAGTCAGTTGAACAAAATTATAAATACTGCTTACGACAACAAAGATAGCAGTCAAGTGGCCGATTGGCAGTTACCAACTAAGGCGACGAGTAAGCAAAAAGATCAATTGAAACTCGAAAAAGCGATTGTTAATTATGATACCAATACGCTTAATAACCAATTATCCTTTACGACGAACGCTGATGTTTTATTGAGAATGGGACAAGCTTTCCTCGCCCATAATGATACGCAAGACGCCCAGACCGTCCAAACCAAATTAGCCGGTGTGAATAGTCCTAAAGCTAAGTATTTGAAAGCCCTGTTAAGTCTCAATGCCGCTAAGAACGAAGTTAGTGACGCCCAAAAGAAGTTAGATGACGCCAACAAGATTGATGGCAGTAAAGATAAGGACAAAGACAAGAAGGTGGATTCGGCTAAGTCGGACTTAAAGAACGCGCAGAGTGACCAATCAGCAGCGCAAGATAAAGTTGATAAGGCAAAGCAAAAAGTAGGTGCTTAACATGGGACTAGCCTATGAATTTCAAAAGAAAAAAGTCAAATTCATATTATATGGTATCGTAGGCTTTTTCATAGCAATTATATTGATAATTGCAGGATTAACAGGAGATTTAGAAGAAAATTGTGGAGATGATACCACATCAAGCCAAGTTACCAATTTAGACAATAAAGGTATGGAAGAAAATGCCAAAAATATCTATGCGCACTGGAAACAGAAGTATGGTGCGACCCCACAAGCGGCCGCTGGAATTTTAGGTGTTTTGCAACTAGAAAGTCGCCTTGATCCTAACTCTGTTAATTCAAGTTCGGGAGCTACTGGTTTAGCCCAATGGTTAGGTGGTCGGAAGGATAAGTTGGAAGACTTAGCCCACAAAGAAAACAAACCAGCGACGAATCTCGGCGTGCAGTTGGACTATCTCGATCAAGAATTGAACAGTAGTTACTATGCGTCAAACAAGCAGATATTTAAATATACAGATGTGCACAAAGCGACGAAATCCTGGTTAATGGATTATGAAGGCATGAGTAAGAACCCGGAACAATGGTATTTAAGCCAAAGATACGGGTATGCCGATCACTGGTATTCCGTGTTCGGGGCGAGTGATCCAGTGGCTGGTAATACTTTAGATAATGCGAGTTCGGGAGACCTGACCGAGCTAGGTTGCGATAGTGACCCAAGCTATTCCGGTGGGAGTATTGTTAAAAACGCGGAAAGTATGAAGGGCGACTTCTATTATGTTCAAACCCACCCCAGCCCCGATTTAGGCAGTGATTTAAAGAATCCCAGCAAAACTGGTGGAACTGATTGTTCAGGCTTTGTCTGGTTAGCGCTTAATAAAGCTGGTTACAAGGTACCGGCTAACATGGGCTGGTTTACCGGCACCATGGCAAGTGACGCCAAAGGCAGTCATCAATATCTGAAACAGATCAGTGAAAATGACGCCAAAGCCGGCGATATTGTGATTGTTAATCAAGGTGCCGGGGCCGGGAACAATGGGCACACCGCAATCTTGTTAGACAAGTGGCAAGGCAAAGCCACCAAAATCATTGAGCAAGGTGGTGTCGGCGACAAGGTTAACGAAAGCACATTTGGCACCGCGTTTTATAGCTTATTGAACGGTAGCGATGTGACGTTAGCCCGGCCAATCAAGAAGTAAGGAGGACGAGTAAATGAAACGCAGCATGGTTTTAAGTATTGCGATTGGTAGTTTGATCTTAGTTATGTCATTAGGGGCGAATGCCTATCAGCATAGCCAAATTAAGCAGGCACAACAACAGATCAGTCGCTTACAACAACAGAAGCGTCAAGTTAACCAGCAATTGACTAAAGCCAACCAACAAAAGCAGTTATTGAGCACCCAAATTGACAGCTATAAGACCTACCAAAATAATAAAGACAAAAGTCAGGCTGAATTGAGCTTTAATACGGTAGTCACCAAGTTCTTTAAGGTCATGAATAACTTTAAGCCCAAGACCTACGGCCAGCGTAAAGATGGCGTGAAAGACTTGATTTCCGACAAGTTGTACCAGCAATACTTTTCAAATAAGGGCACGTATGGTGATAGCAATAGTGTTTCAGCTAAGTTAAATCAACTGAACCTGTATACGCAAAGTAAGCAGGGGCAAAATATGAAAGGCTTGGCCGTTGTCAGTTACGAAAGTAAGAGTGGCGACAACGACTGGCAAAAGGCAACGGTGCTTTATCAAGTGACTTTCGATACCACCACGAATCGAATCACTAATGTACAAAATCTTGGAAACAGTTTTAAAGCAAGTGACCTTGATTAAAAAAGTAAGCAAAGTCCTAGCGGTGATCGTGGTGGTTTTAGCCGTTAGCGTGTTTGCTGGTCATCAATACGTCAATCACGTGGAAAAACAGCGGCCAGTTGTGACGCTGGCTAAGCACCCTAAAAAAGTGTTGTTCTTCTATCGCGATGATTGCCCGGATTGCCAAGCTATTTTTCACCGAATCTATTGGCACAACGTCATTAGCCATAACGTTGTTTTTATTAACATGAATCAATCGCAGAATCGGCATTACATTCAGCAATATCAATTAACGTCAGTCCCAACCTTGATCCATGGCAAGCAACGGTACACCGGCACTAACCAAAAAAGGATTAAACAGATAGTAGGTGATTAGATGAAAGACAAATTATTAAACAGCATTAAAGCTAGTTGGCCGTATTTACTAACACTAATCATTGGCTTGTATTTAGCGGAGATTTTAGCTGGCTCTGTCATGGCCTTGTCGCGCTATAAACTAACTTTTGCGGATCATATGCCAACGGTGTTAAAACAATTAGCTTTACACCCCTGGCATTATTACAACTTGTATTTGGGCCAAAAGAACCCAGTACTAATTATTGTCAGTGTCGCCGTGATCCTATACACCATCTATTTTGCCTTGAAACGAAATAGCAAACATAAAGCGTGGGAAACTGCGGACACTGAAACCCACGGGAGTGCGACCTGGGGTGATCTAAAAGAGTTGAGTGACCATTACTTTAGTATCAATGCCAAAGACCTCACCACAGCATTTAACAGGAGCACCACAACAGAAATATTAGAGGCATTAACAAAACAAGAAACACAATCCAAGACAGGCAAGTGAAAGGAAGTAAGAAGCATGAACAGACCAGATTTATTAGTACGAATAGTTACGATCATCACGTTGTTAATTGCGATAGTTTTGTTCCTATTTCAGAGAGGGAGCACACTAACTTTTGTATTTACAATTATCACAGTCATTTTATCTTTCATTTATCAGTTAATCAGAATACAGATGAAAAAGAAGTAAATCAGAAAAGTCATCTAAAGCTAACCGCATTGGAGGTAAACGCATGAATGGGACAATTTTAGGAATCGTGGATAAACAAATTGTTTACCAAAATAACAGTACCAAACCCAACCGGAACATCTTTGTGGTTGGGGGCCCAGGATCGTATAAGACTCAATCAGTCGTGATTACCAACCTGTTTAACGAAACGGAGAACAGCATTGTCGTGACCGATCCAAAAGGGGAATTATACGAAAAGACGGCCGGTATCAAACTAGCCCAGGGTTATCAAGTACATGTCGTCAACTTTGCCAACATGGCGCACAGTGATCGCTACAATCCTTTTGATTATATTCAACGGGATATTCAAGCTGAAACCGTGGCAACAAAGATCGTCCAGAGTGAAAATGCCGAAGGTAAAAAAGACGTGTGGTTCAGTACCCAACGTCAGTTGCTGAAAGCCTTAATCTTATTTGTAATGAACCACAGAGAGCCAAAAGAACGCAACTTAGCAGGAGTTACCAACATTTTACAAAAGTTTGATGTTGAACCAGACAAAGATGAAACTGATAGCCCCCTAGATTCACTTTTCTTAGACTTAACCATGACTGATCCAGCTAGACGAGCTTATGAACTAGGTTTCAAAAAAGCCAAAGGAGAGATGAAAGCCAGTATCATTGAAAGCTTGTTAGCAACCGTCAGCAAGTTTGTTGACGCCGAAGTTGCCGACTTTACAGGATTTTCAGATTTCGATTTAAAAGAGATTGGCAACGACAAAGTTGTGCTGTACGTGATTATCCCCGTCATGGATAACACTTATGAAAGCTTCATCAATCTGTTTTTCTCACAATTATTTGATGAATTATACAAATTAGCGGCTGATAATCACGCTAAATTGCCCCACCAAGTGGACTTTATCCTTGATGAATTTGTCAATTTAGGAAAGTTTCCTAAGTACGAAGAGTTCCTAGCGACGTGTCGGGGATATGGTATTGGTGTGACGACTATTTGTCAGACGTTAACCCAGCTACAAGCCTTGTATGGCAAGGATAAGGCCGAGAGTATCTTAGGTAATCATGCGGTTAAAATTTGCTTGAATGCCGCTAATGATGTGACTGCGAAATACTTTAGCGATCTGTTAGGCAAATCAACGGTGAAAGTTGAAACCGGTAGTGAGAGTACCAGTCACAGCAAGGAAGAAAGCCACAGCAAGAGCGATAGTTACAGCTATACGAGCCGTTCGCTCATGACACCCGATGAAATTATGCGTATGCCCGAAGATCAGAGCTTATTAATTTTTAGTAATGCGCGACCAGTCAAAGCGACAAAAGCGTTCCAATTTAAACTATTTCCAGGAGCCGATCATTTGGTTAACTTGTCACAGAACGATTATCAAGGCCAACCAGAAGCCAGTCAAGAAACCAACTTTAAGAATAAAGTAGAAAAATGGAAAGCGGAGTTAGCAAAAGCCAAAGCTACAAGAGCAAAGAATGATGTAAAACCCGAAGAAGAAGAAGATATGCAAGACGAATTAGACCAGGCAACGAAACAACAAAAAAGCGTTCAAAACGAAAACGAAGATGTGGACTTTTAGGAGGCTATATTGATGAGTAATAAGAAAATCACAATTGCTAGTATTGTTCTATTAGCAGTCCTACTAGGTATTGCTTTTATATTTGGACATAAAACCACCGCAGAAAAGTTACAAGCACAAGAATGGACTTTAACAAGCCAAGAAGAAAGCAATACCGTTAATTTTAAAAAAGATAACACCATGATTTTAGGGAAAGAACCAATGACCGAGAATTTTAAATACTCAATCAAAAAGCAAGGTAATGTTGAATATTTGAAACTTACACACCACGAAGATTTAGGAAGTGACGGTAAATATTACTTCAAAATCAAAAAAACAGATAGTGGCTACTCATTGATTTTGGATCAAGGTAAAACTAATCAACCAGCTAAAAATGCAATGTATGGTATGACAGATAAAAACAACTTAGTCTCAAAGTAAGGAGGAAAGCGTATGTACTCACAAAATTTTGTTGTTGGGTCAATTATTGGAGATAAAATAAACGACTGGTTGAAAGATGTATTTAAATCAATCATGAACTTTGCTGTATCAGGTGTAAAAGCAATTTTAGACCAATTAAGTACATCTCTACCAATCATTGATACATGGTACGGTATATTTCTTGCTTTTGCGACATCAATGGTTGTCGTGGTTGTCCTAGCAAGAATTATCATTACACTTATTGGCGAGGCGGACGAAAGTACAGATGTAACGTGGGCGAATATTATTATAGACGCTGTTAGATCCGCAATTGCAATTCCGGTCATGGTCTTTTTACAAGCATTTTTGCAAACAAGAATCATCTTACCACTTGCAAAAGGCATGTTTGATATGAGTGGTAAATTTTCCGCAGACGCTGTTTATTCAACATCACAAGTCACGAAAAGCATTAAAATTACAGGATTTATGCAAATACTATTTCTAGCCTTTTTTGCAATCGTAACCGTAGCATTTTTCCTTAAAATGTGTATCTACTTTGCAGATATGGCATTTTATAACTTATCAATCCCGATTGTTGCTATGTCGATTGCCAGTGAAAGTTTTGATTATAGCTCAACCTGGTGGAAAAAATTAGTCTATTACAATGTTTCCATGTTGTCCCAAGTGTTATCACTAACCTTATCAATTTGGTGTTTCACACATATTGGCTCAAAATGGAGCTTTGTTGCCTTTATGGGAACTATTGGTTTTGGCTGGTTAGTACTACACACACCACATGTAATTCAAGACTTTTGGGCTTCAACAGGGATTACCAAAAGTGCTGGACGGTCAGTTATGCGGGGTATGGGTAATATTGGACGAAACATGCTTAGAGGACAGTAAAGGGGGAAACATTAAAATGTCAAACACAGTAATCTTAGCTGAAAAACCGAGCCAAGCAAGGTCATACGTTGAGGCATTTCAAAAAAGCACAAAAAAACAGGGTTACTATACGGTTAGTGACCCTGTTTTGCCCCAAAATACTGTAATCACGTATGGATTCGGCCATTTGGTCGAATTAGCAACACCAGAAAAATACGATCAAAAGTACAAGCAATGGGCGCTATCTAATTTACCGATTTTCCCCGATAAATACAAGTTTATCGTGCCAACCGATAAGAAAACGCAGTTTAAAGTCGTCAAAGATTTACTAACGAAAGCAGATACAGTGATTGTTGCCACAGATAGCGACCGAGAAGGGTCAAATATCGCGTGGTCGATCATGAACCAAGCGCATATTGATGTTAAGTCGAAAACGATTAAGCGCCTTTGGTTGAATAGCCTAGAAAAAGACGCGATTATTACCGGCTTTAAAAATCTTGGTGATTGGCACAAAGACTATTTGGCTTATAAAGAAGCCCAAACCCGTCAAATTAGTGACTGGTTAATTGGTATGAATGGCAGTCCTTTATATACTTTGTTATTAAGACAAAACGGGGTACGCGGGGTGTATTCGATTGGTCGAGTACAGACGCCAACCTTATATATGGTCTATCAAAGAGACCAGGCAATCAAAAACTTTAAGCCGGAACCCTATTTTGAACTAAATGCGGAAATTTTAGCTAATCAGCAAAAGTTTGTCGCAAAATTAGACCCCTATCAGCGATTTAAAGACGAAGCAGGGTTAATGACATTCATGCAAGCTAAACACGTTCAGAAAGGCTCACAGAGCGGTTTAATCAAGGACGTCCAAAAACAGGCTAAAAAGAGTGCCAGTCCCCAACTATTCTCGCTATCCAGTCTGCAAAGTGCCACGAATAAACGGTATCATGCCAGTGCCAGCCAAACCTTAGCGGCCATTCAGAGTTTATACGAAGCTAAATTTCTTAGCTATCCCCGAACCGATTGTGCTTATATCACTGATGAAGAATTTGAGTATTTAGTGGCTAATCTGACGAAGTATCTGGGGTTAGTCTCTAAGCGAATCGCTTTAACCAATACCACCCCGAATAAGCGCTATGTTAATGGAAAAAAGGTTGAAGAACACTACGCCATTATCATGACTAAAGTTGTGCCGACTAAAGAGAAACTAGCCAGCTTACCTAAATTACAGCAACAAGTCTATGACTTGGTTTTAAGAACAACCTTAGCGATGTTTGCTGATCCGTACGAGTACGAGGAAAACACCATTATTACCCAAGTTGGTGACGCCAATTTTAAAGCAACGGGTAAGGTCCCAACGAAGCAAGGTTGGCAAGCATTATTTGATGATCACACAGCCGACCAGCAAGAGGCAGCCACCCTACCGCTCGTTCACCAAGGCGATCAAGTTCAAGCAAATCTGCAAACGCCGCAAAAAGAAACGACACCACCGGTACCCTTTACCGAAGGTACCCTGATTACGGCAATGAAGACCGCCGGTAAAACGCTTGATGACGAAGAAGCCCAGGCGATTCTCAAAGATGTGCAAGGCATTGGGACAAGTGCGACCCGGGCCAATGTGCTGGAAGTGTTAAAAAAACGCGGCTATTTGGTTACTGAAAAGAACAAGCTCCACGTCAGTGAAGCGGGAACTACTTTATGTAAAGCGGTCGAACTCGAACCCTTGCTAACTAGCCCAGAAATGACGGCTAAATGGGAACAAGCGTTACAACAAATCAGTACCGAAGAACGCACCCCGGATAACTTTTTGAGCCAAATCAAAAAGTTCGTGGCAAAATTGATTGCTGATGTCCCCGCGCAATTGACTGGCAGTTCAGCCATTAAGCAACAAATCGATCACCAACAGCAAACGCAAAAAGCCGCCGAGGTCTTCTTAGAAACGCCGCAAGCGACCGTTTTAAATAAACAGAAGTTTTACATTGTGAAGCCTAAGCAAGGCGAAGACTTTACCTTACCCAAGAAATGGAGCAGCAAAACCCTCGGTAAAACTGCGATCAAAGCCTTAGTCACCAAGGGTGAAACCAGCAAACTAAAGGGTTTCAAGAGCAAAAAAGGAAAGTTGTTTGACGCCAAGTTAAAGCTTGACGGCCACAAATTAAGTTTTGATTTTGATTAGAACCTGCCTACCGCCCTGCACTACGTTTCGGTTGGTGAACTCGTCAGTTAGGTTTACTTTTCAAAAACCAAAAAGTGAACCTAACCAACGAGTGTAATTGTAAAAGAAGGAGGATATATCATGAAAAATGAACTGGAAGCATTAGCAAGCGAATTACCTATTTTGACGGATAAAAGCAGTTATAAGTACCTATCAGAAGTTGCGGGTAATGGCAAATATATTCAAGTTGCGTGGCAAAAAAAGAATGCTGAATATTTAGCACTTTACGGTACACAATCTATCAAGTTACCCCAAATTGATAATTCTGTAGAGTTTGTAGACGCCGAGGAGGTTTAAATATGCCAACTAAAGAAGAAGCAGAAGAATGGAAGAAACAACTTGTAGATAATGCAGAACAGCAAATTTTGAACTTAACTGATAGTGAAAAGTTTAAAAGTTATCTTGATACCGTAGCAAAGTTTCACCGGTATAGCCAACGTAATATTGACCTTATCTATTCTCAAAATCCAAGTGCCAGCCAAGTTGCAGGCTTTAAAAAATGGCAGAATGATTTTAAACGATCAGTAAATAAAGGAGAAAAAGGGATCAGGATTACGGCCCCTATTATTAAAAAACTAACTCCAGAGGATCAGAAAAGGCTTGATACGACCGAAGAAAAAGCCATAGTTGGTTATCGCTATATTCCAGTATTTGACATATCACAGACAAGCGGCGAACCAGTCCTAAGTGCTAAAGATTTTGTCAAAGAAAATTTAGCGGATCATCAGAATGTGACAAGCTTGTATAACGCATTCAAGGACTATCTAAACCAGCAAACCGACCTTAAAGTCAGTGAAGTGCCTTTAGCGACGCTAAATGGGGCTAAGGGGTATTTTCAACCCAGCACTAATGAAATCGTCATTGGTGGCGATGAGCCCGACAATGCTTTGAAACTAAAGACGCTATACCACGAATATGCGCATAGCCAGCTACACGGCTTAAAATCAGCCTTTAAAGATCGGCCACGAGCCTATCAGGAAACCCAGGCCGAAGCGGTCGCCTATGTTGCCATGCAAAATATTGGCGTTGATACCAGTAACTATTCACTCGGTTATGTGGCTACCTGGGCTAAAGATAAAGCCGTGATCCATAGCGCTTTAAGTGAAATTCAGCAAGTTAGTAACAAAGTGATTGAGCTTAGTGACGGGTTAACCAAACAATTAGGCTTACAAGAAGCCCAAAAAGAGCCTGAGCATGATCTAAAAAAGCTATCAGCTCAGTCACTGAATAAGTCCTATCAAAGCTTGCAACAACAAGTTCAGCAAGCAAGGAACCCACAACAAAAATCAGAACTAAAAAATAAACTAAATGATATACACCATGAAATCAGTAATCGAACACAAAAACAGCTACAAGCATTTGCTGAACAGAATCCGGAAATCAAACAACCCGAATCCGAACTTGATCAAAGTTTAAAACGTTAGCCAGTTTTTAAAGGGCATGCTATAATGGAGACAGAAAAAGGAAGACCCGCCGAAAACAGGACTTCCCACGCAAGCCGCTTCAAAGGCGGTGGCATAATTACAAAACTATATTAATGTCGTCCCGTAACTCGCCAAAGTTATAATCGGGGCGGCTTTTTTATTTGTGGTGCTTGTCTATATAGCTGAGAAGCGCGATTAAAAACGTGCCAAACAGCAACATCAACGAGAGTGTCTGAAAGACGCTCATTGACTGTGAAACCTTCCTGAAGATTATTCCATGTTCCCATGGGCCTCACCTCACAAGGGAAAAGACAGCCACCGTCCTTAAAAACTTCTTACTTAATCCATTATACAAGGGAACTAGGGATTGACCAAGCATAATAAAAGCTGTGACGATTGAATGATGTTTCATAAGTTTTCATATTCAATTGAATTAAGAAACTGGTCTGGTTGTTATATACACTGGATATTACAACGATAATATCTGAATCTCGGTCATTAATCGTTCTTATTTTTCAAATGAAACCATGATTTTGAAATTTCAGCACTATCACTATCTGTTTTAGGATTAGCTGGTGCAAATTCGGTCAAAGTCGGTATATTGATTGCTGTTCCAAATACTAGTGCAGATCCAGTTTTAAGATATGTTAATCTATCAATAATTCCCTTATTGATATAAGGAACCATTCTAGAAATATAACTAAGATCATCAGGATTCTGAACCCGATGAACTATGAAGTTACTGCATTGTGAAACAACAGTACGAGAAAGTTCACTGGGACGTTGTGAAGATATACCTAGCAAGAATCTAAATTTTCTACCCTCTTTTGCCACACGTTCAAAGATATCGAATCCCAATTCAGTTTGAAATTTATTTTCAGCAACATATCTATGAGCTTCTTCAATAATTAAATTAATTGGATAAATCGATTCAGTTTGAGGCTCTTCATCTTCAGTTTCATTCAGTTCATTATCAATGTGAGTTTGCTGTTTACGCATTTTTTGAAAATCAAGAATCATCTTAGAAAGTACGCGTATAAGAACTTCGCCCGTTGAGTCATCAATACTGCTAACATCAATATTTACTAACTGCTTTTCTTTTACAAGATGATCTACGAAATCTGCTGTTGTCGAAAATCCAGTTTTCCCAAAAATTGCACCCATAGCAGATTCGCTCAATGACTGTAGTCTGGACATCATAGGAGCGGTATATTCCTGAACTCTTTGACTGCTAACACTGCCTTCATATAAAACAGCAAATTTCATAGCTTCAATAAAATCTGAAAAATCAAAAACTACATCTTGCATTTTATTAATACTCGTAAATAAATCATCTTTACAAACGTAACTCTGACAATATTGAACTAACTTATCAATCACAACAAGCTGTCCATAGTATGTG
>NZ_CP027196.1 GCF_002970935.1 Lactobacillus sp. CBA3606
ATTACATCTTAGATCTGCACTGGTTACCAGAGCAGATTACCGCTCGCTTTAATAAGGAACATCAATGGTGTGTTAGCTACAACACAATTTACCGTCATATCTATCAACACAATTTAGGTGAGAAGTACTCCTCACGTGGTGATACCGGTATTCAGCGCCATCTCAGACATAAACATCGGACTCGGCATTCAAAGAATACTAGACGACATCGAGAAGTACAGACCGACTATATCTCGATCCATGAGCGCCCTGGTTTTATCAACCAGCGTCAACGTATAGGTGACTGGGAAATTGATACTGTGATTGGTCGAACGGGTCACGCCATCCTTTTAACGGTTGTCGATCGGCTTAGTCGGCTTACGCTTATCAAAAAGGTTGTGCAAAAGGACTCGCAGGAGATAAATAAAGGCTTAGTTGAACTGTTAGGGGCCATTCCTAAAGAATTTGTTCATTCTATTACACCAGATCATGGGACCGAATTTCTTCATCTTGATGAAATCAGCGAAAGGTTAGGTGTTACTGTCTATTGGCCCGATCCATATTCGCCTGAACAGCGTGGAACAAATGAGAATACAAATGGATTAATCCGGGAATATTTTCCCAAGCGAACAGATATTGATAATTATACAGAACAGGACGTTGAACACTGCCAAAAGCAGTTAAATCAACGTCCTCGCAAAGTGTTAAACTATGAAACCCCATATGAAGTATTTTTTGACAAACCGTTGCACTTAGTTTGACAATTCGCCATATATAATTAAGCAATGCACCTTAAAATCGCTTAGAAGACGTTTTAAAGGGTCTATACGGTGTGCTGTGTTGTGGTGTGTGATTGCTTGGTGTTGAACGTATAGATTTAGATACTATTTGGTCGTGAAATATTTATCCCGCTACTTTTATTCTAGTAATGTTGATACAATCTACCAAATATTACAATTCATTACAAAAACGGCCTTATATTACAAGCACCCCCTAAAAAACGTAATGTTCTGATTATTGCACTGCAACACTCACTAGTTATACTAGTCACTGTTGATTGGTTGAGACATCAACTGCTCGACCAATAGAAAATATATGTAAATAATCGAACACACGCAAATTATAGGAGAGTGTATTAATTATTATGAAGATCAAAAACCTTGTATTATCATCAACTGCTGCATTAGCTTTATTCGCTATCTCAACAACGGTTGCCAACGCTGATACTTATACTGTTAAGGCCGGCGATACTGTTTCAGCAATTGCCCAAGCTCACAACACTTCAGTTTCAGCCATTGAAAAGGCAAACAAGTTAGCTAATGTTAACTTAATCTTCATTGGTGATAAGCTTGAAGTCAATGGTACTACTACAACAACCACGACTTCTGCTGCTACAAGTGCTGCACCACAATCAGCAACTAGCCAAGCTACGTCTTCAGCTGCTTCAACAACCTCAACGACTTCAACACAGACGACTCAACAAACGACCACGACACAATCATCAGCTCAGACTAGTCAAACTCAAGCTCAACCGAGCCAAGCTAGCCAGACCCAATCAAGTCAAACACAAACTAGCAAACCTGCTGCTCAGACGACGACTCAAACGTCTAGTTCAACATCAAACTATAGCAACAATGGTTCTGATAGTGCTGCTAAGGCTTGGATTGCTGGTAAAGAATCTGGTGGTTCATATTCTGCTCGTAACGGTCAATACATCGGTAAGTACCAATTAAGTGCTTCATACTTAAACGGTGACTACTCCGCTGCCAACCAAGAACGTGTTGCTAACAGTTATGTTGCTTCACGTTATGGTTCATGGAGCAACGCCAAGAGTCACTGGCTTGCTAATGGCTGGTACTAAAAAGCCACTCTAAATTAATAAACAAATGCAAAGATTGCGGATCATTTCTGATTCGCAATCTTTTTTTCTACTATTAAATCTGTGCTGAAGCACGTGTGTCCCCCCACCAATGCCCATTATAAAGTTACTCAGTTGCTAAGTGACTTTATAATGGGCCTTAGCACTTAGCATGCTGACAACCCGTTATTTAGATATGCGATATGCTTATTCTAGCAACCGCTTTAAGACGGACACGATCCAGACCTGCTAGTTGTCTCCCCCAATCGACGACCCACTCTCCCAACCAAAATACCACATGTTTTTATTTGGCGGTTGATATTAATGGTTTACCACAAGCCATTCTCGTGACACGAGCTAATGTATCAGATCGTTCAGGTGCATTGGCTATGTTTAGTTTGGTTAGCCAAAATTTAGAGCTGGTTCAGCATGTCATGGTTGATGGTGGCTACACTGGCAATGACTTTGCGGATCAGGTGAAGCTCATTTTGAATGCTAAGACGACGGTAGCTAAACGCAACGAGTTGCATATGTTCACGGTGTTACCGCAACGATGGATCGTTGAACGTTCATGGAGTTGGCTAGACAAATGTCGGCGACTTTGGAAAAACTGTGAACGTGCCCTTAACAGCAGTCTTCAAATGGTTGTATTGGCCTTCCTGAAGATAGTTCTTAAAAGATACTAGACAGGTTCTTAATAAGGCAGCTACGGGTGTAATAATCAGCCGACGAATCTTAAGCGGTGCACACGCATTGATAGAGCTACATCACCATTGAGTTACGCCCATTGCAACACTAAAAACCGGTTGTTTATGACCAGAATGTGAATAATCTTGCTCAGGTGTAGTAAATGGCGCTAACCCTTGTCGCAACTGGCATAATTAATGTGGAGTAAATCAAAGATCACTACACGTTAGTGTTAAACTCTGCCCAAGTTCAAGCAAACCTACGAGACCTACTTAGCGCCTCATGATGCCTTGATGGTGAGGAAACATCCCGCGGAACTGGCAATCCTGTTAGCTACTTACGAGCTAAACGGTACGGCAATGGACATGACGATCGTGACGCTTAAGCGACACGAAGTCGCTGTCACCAGCCCTTATTCCAACGGTCCGATCGAAGGGGTTAACCACCTCATCAAGTCACTCAAACGATCCTGTTTTGGCTTCAAGAATCAGCTGAACTTCTTCAAACGAATCTACCAAATCACGGCATAACATGACAAAGACGGCTCCCCAAATGGAGAACCGCCTCAAATGATAAATTTATTCTTCAACACCAGTTGACGTAGAGCCATAATTATAGGGCACTTGGGTTGAGAAAACTGATGTTAACTAAGAATGCAAACGAACTAAAATCTTTGCTTGTTTTTTATCCTTTTCTAAGGATTCAATTCCTTCTGAAACTAATTCATTTAATTCAATCTTTTTTGTAATGACACGTTTGAATAGTGACCGATGGGTATCTATAATCTTAATTACTCGATCGAAGATATTGGCATATCCATAAGATGTTAATAAACTACCACCCTTTTTAAGAAGAGCTCTAACATCTACAACTGGTGGATGTTGAAATAATGCAATCACGGTAACCTTGCCACCGTTTTTAAGAGCCTGAATGGCACCAGTAAGTGTGGGTTGTACACCGGCACAATCAAATGCAACATCTACTCCCTGATTTTCCGTGATAGTGCTGATAGCGTGAGCTAATGACTTTTGGCTATCAGCACGTATTGGGTATTGAACCCCTAATTCATTTGCTAAATCCAAACGTTCCTCTGACATGTCATTTATTATGACGTGATGGGCACCAGAAATTTGTGCTATTAAGGCCGTGAACAATCCAATTGGACCAGCACCCTGAATTAAGACATCATCTCCAGGAGACACTCGGCTTGCCATAACTGCTTGTGCAGCAACTGAAACTGGCTCAACTAAAGCCCCTAAATCAAGCGGAAAGTTAGTTGGCAAGAGATGTGCAAAGGTACTTTTTACATTGCACTTTTCAGCTAAGCCACCGTTAGCCGAAAATCCTAAGAATCCTGCTGATTGATCACTACCTATAGCATGCTCACACCAATTATAATGACCAGAAAGACATTCCGGACATTTTCCACAAGCAATCATTGGCTCGACTGCAACTTTATCTCCAATTCTTAATTTAGATACTTGTTTTCCAATTTTAGAAATCGTCCCAGAGAATTCATGACCAGGAATCAGCGGAGCCTGCATATGGGTTAGCGGATGAGGCATTGTCGCCAAATCCATACCCTCTAAATATTCATGAATATCACTACCACAAATACCATTAAATGCAACCTCAATTTGAACTTCATCTGGTGCCGGATCAGGAATATTTCTTTTTTCAAAGCGGATATCCTTAGGACCGTAAATAACAGCTGCTTTCACCATAGTCATAGTGCTTCGCTTCCTTCATGTTCAATATAGCACAATTATAAAAGGGTAGCGTCAAGAATCTTGTGTAAATGCATAAAAGATTTCTGAATTGTATAGAAATAGGGAATGCCTTCCCTTATGATATTTAGTAACCACAGAAAACATCACAGGAGGCATTCCCCATGAATGAACTTACCACAGAAATTATCGCTGCACTAGCCCAAAAGCAAGATTTGGACGAAGTTTTTCGTCACCACCTCGAAATTGCGATTAACCAGCTGCTTCAAACCGAATTGGCAGAGTTTTTGGGTTACGAACGCTACTCATACGCTGGGATTAACACTGGTAATAACCGCAACGGCAGTTATGAGCGCTCGTTTGATACGAAGTACGGCCAACTTAACCATTCCTCGAGATCGCAATGGCCGGTTTGAAAATCATACCTTGCCAGCCTACGGGCGGCACAGTGATAATTTAGAAACAACGGTCATTTAGTTGTATACCAAGGGAATTACCACTGCTGAAATTGCCGAACTCATTGAAAAAATGTACGGTGCTCACTACTCCCAAGCCACGGTTTCCAACATGACTAAAGCCGTCAATGAACAGGTTCAAGCTTTCCAGCAACGTCGACTGGCTTCACAATATGTGGCCATCTTCTTAGATGCTACTTACTTGCCGTTAAAGCGGGATACCGTTCAAAAAGAAGCCGTTCATATTGCGATTGGCATTCGTCCAGATGGTACGAAAGAAGTGCTGAACGGTAGATTGTAAAATTAATCCGACGCTGTTCGGACAAAAAAGATCAGCTTCCCTTAAAATGGTGTTTACCACAAACACATCTTTTAGGAGCTGATCTTTTGTCTAGTATAACCTATTCTGAACGAATTAAAATCGAAACCTTTTGTGAACTAGGGCTGTCCAATATCCAAATGAGCGATCGCCTAAAACGATCACCTGCCACAATTTCTTATGAATTAGCTCGATGTGAACCTTACCAGGCCGAAGTGGCCCAAACAGATGCCGAATACAAGCGGTCACGATGTGGCCGAAAGACTAAATTGAATGACAAATTAAGGCAAATAATTTTAAACCATTTACGGCTAAGTTGGTCACCAGGAATGATTGCTCACGAATTTAAACTAGCGACTAAATCAATTTATAATTGGTTAAATCAAGGGAAAATTGAGTTTTCTTTAAATGATTTGCCTGAACATGGCGTGCGCCAACGGCGTAACCTTGACCAACGTTCTAAATATAATCAATCATTAGGACGGTCAATTGAACAGCGACCCATCGTGGTTAATCGACGTAATCGCATCGGTGATTTTGAATTAGATACAATTGTTGGCCCCCGTGGGCATAGTAAGGCAGTTTTATTAACCTTAATCGATCGCAAATCACGGTTCCTTTGGGCCTACCGATTAAAAAACCGGACAGCAGTAACTGTTAATGAAGCCCTAAATAAGTTTCTAGCAACTTTTAATGGCCCGGTGCATAGTTTTACGGTGGACCGTGGCACTGAGTTTAGTGGGCTAGTATCACTTGAAGCACAATACGGTATTAAGACCTATTACTGCCATGCTTATACGCCAGCTGAGCGCGGCAGTAATGAACGATTTAATCGGAACTCACGCTATTTTTATCCTAAGGGGACTTATTTTGAGCACATTAGTGCTCAAGGCTTGAAAACCACCTTACTCGAAATTAATCAGAGACCACTTAAAATACTTGACTGGCAAACACCTTATCAGGTCATGCTGACCAATTTGTCAAAAAATTCGGATTAAATTTGCAATCTACCATTACTTCTTTCTTTTATTTTAATGTAGCACTGCTTACATATTCTCCCGCAATACGGTATACCTGCGCTGTTGTTCCTCGGTCATATCCTTGTAATACTGGTCAATAAGAAGCTGGATAATCTCGTAGTCGAAGCTAACATGTTCAATTGTCTTCAGGACTTTCATATCCTTGTAAGTCTCTGCGGATACCTTAAGGGATTTTTTCTGATTTTTTGGTATAGAGGAAGATTTATTCTCTTTTTTCGTAGCATTATCTGTTGCATGGTACTCTTCTGATGGCTTTACCGCTCCGGTAACCCTTCGTTGAAGAATATTAGGCTTTTTACTTGGCATCTTACTTGGCCTCCTTATCATCTATAAATAAGCCAATCCGGCTTAATAACTCATCGGTAACTTGCTGGTACTTGTCTAACACTCGCTTATCGAAGCGGTCCTTATCGGTAATTCCATTAATTGGGAATCGTTTAATCCGGGCCATTTGAGTAACAATATTTGTGAATACATTTTCTTCTCCAAACTCATCCTTAGCAGATTGTATGATTGTCTGATCGACGCCGTTACGGGCATCGTGAAGCATTGGCAAGATACCAATTACCTCTATATCTAGCTGATACTCTTGCTGAAGTTTGGAAAGGGTATTCACATACTCTTCTGCACCGGATAGACTATCATCGTGTGTTTGCAAGCTGATAAGTGCAAAGTCTGAGAAGATAACAGCATTACGGGTAATCTCAATACTAAATGGTGGCACATCCAACAGAATTACATCATATTTCTTCTTCAATGGATTAAACAAGGGTTCCAACAGATGTGTTTCTTCGTACTCATTATTCGTATTCTGATATAAATATTTCGTGAAATCTTGGAAATCAATATATGAAGGAATTAGGTCAAGGTTATCCATTATCTTAACTGGTAAGTCTGTTAGATCTTTCTCCTGTACGCCTACCATCAGAGTTTTTTTAATTGAGTACACGGTATCTTCCTGCTGACTTTTCGTTAACATTAGTGTTTTAGTGGCGTTGGCTTGTGGGTCTAAGTCTGCAACCAACGTATGTATTCCCATTTTAGCTAAGGTATAAGCGATGAGATACGTGTTAGTTGTTTTTCCCACGCCACCCTTTTGATTACCAATCACAATGGTTAATGCCTCATCACGAGACTGTATAGCCTTTACTACGTCTGGAATATTCATAACAACGACCTCCAATTGATTTTTAGTTAGTATACCACAATTTAATAGCAAAAGGGAAATTTCCCTAAATAGTTATTTAGATATATAGAATTAGGGATATATAGAAATTGGGATAAAGGGAAAAAGGGATACTTATCGACTGAGAACACTGTTAGAATGGGAATTAAAAATATCCCTAAATAGAAAAAGGGATATAGGGATAATTCTATTTAGGGATAATTCTATTTGGGGAAAAATAGATAAAGGGAAAAAGGGAAATTAAATATAATTGTTGACAGATATCCTATGAAAGGGCTATAATCATTGGTATTGACAGTCCTATTATATGATGTGCTTTTAACATTATTTCCACCGTTTGCTGTACTAACTGTGAATCATGGGGGACACTGTCAGTAGTTCAAAAGAAGTAATACCTAAAAAACTGCATAAAAAAAACACCCACCGACTGGCATCGGTGAGCGCCACATAAAAGTCATCTAGTTTAATGACTATTATATCATGGCCGGTGCGATTTTTAAAGCCCTAGGGGACAAGCTGGGGTCTAAATCCAAGGGGACACGTTTGCCAGGGCGACTTCAATAAGTCTGGCTATACCACAACAAGGTCATCTGTACGGCTGGGTGGTGAATGGTGAGCGCGACCATTAACGGCGCGGGTGGTAAAACGAAGCTTCGGCTTGGTGCCACTGATTAGTTGGTGATCGAACAAAAATAAATACGTATTACCAACGCCTGCTAGGGCGTTTTTTAGTAGGCTAAACCGAAAACGTAGGTTTATAATGAGTGGTGGTAGCAATACCGCAATTGTACAGACAAGCGACGGGCGTTAACGACCGACGAACTAAGGGGAAACTTTTAGTAGTAGAATTGTACTCTGGTTCAGTTATTCCAAATAGCTGATTCCAGGGAACAATTCTGCGCTCAAAACGTCACTCCCTCTAAACTGAATGGAAAACCGTAACCCGTCAAGTCAAATTCCAAAGAAAAAAAGAAAGTTGGTGGAATTGTTGGAATGTAAGGATTACATTGTTCCATTGAATCCAGATGTGATCGTTAAGAAGACAATCTATCGGAGTTCTGCAAGAATTACTGAGCGACAAAGGAACCAAGTGAAGAGAGTTTTGCGTAGTCAAGGGTATCAGGGAAGAATTAGTAGTATTCGATACACTCGAGTAAATTACAAGTATTCCTTTAAAGTATCCGTGAAGTATCGGGGAAGTGTTGGCAAATTTTTGGTTAATACAAAGAATGAGACAGTTGAATTCAAGGGAATGGCCTAGATGTAATTTCAGTGAATTTCACAAACTCATTTTCCCCAATTAAAGCCAATCTGCGACCTATACCACTTCTTTTTTGGACAAGTTCACAATCAAAAAATAACGGAATGTGGAAGTACCGCGGTGAATGTGGGTTACTTGGGATAAGCCGCCTTATGTGAAGTAGAAATTGGTATACTAAAAAGGCTCCCGGTTTAACACTGGAGGCCTTTTTTCTAGGTTACATATTTTGAGGATGAATGTTTTTATCTTCGTAGCTTTTACTTGGGTGCTGTAACATGATGAATACTGCTTAGTTTTTGGTGCCGTACCCTGCAACAGATGCGTCGCTTCGTTGGTATTATCTTAAATGCTAAGTACCGAGTTGAGAAGGATCATAAAGATATTGGCGTCATAATCCCACTGGACGACGAAGAACTTAAATTTTTAATGACTAAAGCCTTGAGACGTTACTTTAACGCCCTAAGAAGCAATGAGAAGCACATCAAGAACGTGGAAAACTACCTGTACGGCACCATGCAAAATCTATTTGGTGTTTGGTGGAATAAACAAGCGGCTAGAGAATACGCGGCCAAACACCCCGAAGAAGAAAAGCCGGCCGACAACGACAACAGTGGGTTGTACTACTAGTCCTAAAAGGCTGCAAAATCCTTTCTAAACGGTTTTGAGACTTACTCACCTTCCCTTTATGCTTAAGCTATATTTAACTGGCTTAAACAGAAGAACAGGGGCTTTTAAATAATTGTCAGAGCTAACTAGCTCAAAAGTTCAGCCTTTAGATCAATGCCAACCTCAAGTGGTCTGAGGCCAGGGTTTTATCCGTTGATCAGATACTCAAAAGGTAGTATAATGGTAGTAGCAAAAGAAAGGAGATGAGACAATCATGGCAGTTAAGGAAAAGAAACGGGTCCAAGTCAAGATTGATAAAGATTTGGCCGATGATACCGAAGCAGTTTTAAGCGAATTGGGCTTAAATCCAACCACGGCCATTAACATGTTTTACAAGCGGATTGTTGCTAATGGTGCTTTACCTTTTAATGCGTCTTTAAGCGAAGAAGAAAGAGCTAATTTACGCTTTTTAAAGGCGACCGAAGGGACACCAGTCACCGAGTTCAAAGACGCTAAAGAGGTCGCTGATTGGCTCAACGATCCAGA
Organism: Lactobacillus sp. CBA3606; assembly: GCF_002970935.1. NCBI lineage: Bacteria > Bacillati > Bacillota > Bacilli > Lactobacillales > Lactobacillaceae > Lactiplantibacillus > Lactiplantibacillus kimchii. Next base: position 9,665 of record NZ_CP027196.1, read on the forward strand.
TGAGGACTAATGACTTAGTCAGCCTATACGTTAGTTTTGTAGAAACTAACGGTGGCAAGTCTCGGCCAATTTTAATTCGTCGGGTATCAGAACAGACGGTCGAGGCTTTTAAAATTACTAGTCAGTATGAAAAGAAGTCGGCTTATATCAAGCAACAATATTATCCGATTCAAGATTGGCAATCCGCTGGGTTGAAGAAATCTTCCTGGGTCGATCTTGGTAATATTTATCGCTTTCCCAAAGCCGGTTTAAACTTTAAAGAAATCGGTCATTTAAGTAAGCTAGATCAAAATAAAATTTCAGATTTTACGCTTGACCTAAAATCAAAAAGAAGAGGTAAGGGTCAAAAGATAATTCAACAGCGATCAAGTAAAAGGAAGCACAAAGAAAGTAAAGCAGAGCTTACAAAAAGAATTCAAAAACAGTTAAAAGACTTTACTAAACACAATCCAGAAATTAAGCCAAAAAACAATCCTGAAAATAAAAACGATCGGCCTAGTTATTAGGTTGATCGTTTTTTAATTTATCCGGTTTATGGGCGTTAACATAGTCAGCAAATGTTTTTAAAAGTTCTTCGGTTTGTTCGACCGAGAGGTTATTAGCTTGAAATTACTTTTCTAATAAAGCCCCTTTTTGAATTAATCGGCGAGAACGGACTTTGCGGGCTTGCCGATTTTCATAGTATTTAGATTGCCGTAATTTAAAATCTTCCCGCTCAATTTTTTGTTTTAAACGCGCTTGCTGCTCGACTAGTTTTTCATATTGATTAGACATGGAATTTCCCCATCTTGTATGGCTAATGATCTACGGACTTTACCTTTAAAAATTCAGAAAATTGCTTGGCTAAAAGCTTAATCTGATCGTTAGACAAATTAGCATAATCTAAATTGGCTTGACTGATGATTTGTTTACCTAGACGTTGTTCAATCTTATTTTTTTCGTCCTTAATTTTTTGATTAATGGCTTTTAATTTAGCTTCTTGTTTTTCTAAGTTACTTTGAGACATAACGATCCCTCCAATCATATTAGGAATAATCACCGAAGTTATATCATATAAGAAACGTTAAGTCAAAGTATAAAATTTGAAATAGCGAAGCGGAAGGCATACACTAAGTTAAAGTTAAGAGAATCAGAAGACCGAATGAAACGAGGGCAATGCGCACTTACACCCCACTAAATTCTTGTGGGGTAAATCGTGCTAAATCTTCGTATCAGAAGTCGCCGATGGCGACAACAAAGTCAAAACCCATAGAATCAAAGGAAGACGGTGACTGACATGGCAATATTCCACATGAGTTTTAGTAATATTAGTGCTGGTAAAGGACGAAGTGCGATTGCCAGTGCCGCTTATCGAAGTGGTGAAAAGCTATTTGATGATAAGGAAGGTCGCCACTATTTTTATGCCCGATCGATCATGCCAGAAAGCTTTATTTTGACGCCAAAAAATTCACCTGAATGGGCGAGTGATCGAGAGCAGTTGTGGAATGAAGTTGAAAAGAAAGATCGTAAATCAAACTCACGGTACGCAAAAGAGTTTAACGTGGCTTTACCGGTAGAATTAAGTGAATCCGAACAGAAAGAATTACTGACAAAATATGTGCAAGAAAATTTTGTTGATGAGGGCATGGTAGCCGACGTGGCAATTCATCGCGACCACCCAGATAATCCGCACGCTCATGTGATGTTAACTAATCGGCCGTTTAATTCAGATGGAACATGGGGAATTAAGAGCAAAAAGCAATATATTTTAGATGATAATGGCAACAAAACATATACCGGAACTAGCAAGTACCCTAAGAGTAGAAAGATACTGATGGTCGATTGGGATAAAAAAGAAAAAATAACTGAATGGCGGCACAATTGGGCGGCAAGTGTAAATCAGGCTTTAGAGCAAAAAAACATTCCTGATCGGATCAGTGAAAAATCATTTGTGGAACAGGGAATAGCTGACACACCAATGCAACACGAGGGAATCAATAGCAAACGGCATGAAAGAAAGGCATTTAATCAACAAGTTAAGAACTATCGTAAGTCCAAAGCTGGCTATAAAAATATGCAGGAGAAAGTAGTTAATCGAGGCCACTTGGATAGCCTAAGTAAACACTTCTCGTTTAACGAGAAAAAAGTGGTCAAAGAGTTAAGCCACGAACTAAAAACTTATATTAGTTTGGAAAGTTTAGATGATAAGCGGCGCATGCTATTTAATTGGAAAAACAGTACCTTAATTAAGCACGCTGTTGGTGAAGATGTCACTAAGCAATTATTGACGATTAACCAACAAGAAAGTTCACTAAAAAAAGCAGACGAGCTCTTAAATAAAGTAGTTGATCGCACGACTAAAAAAATTTATCCAGAGCTTGATTTTGAACAGATAACCGCGGCTGAACGACGGGAATTGATTAAAGAAACTAATAGTGAACAAACGATTTTCAAAGGCAGTGAATTAACCGAACGTTTAATGAATATTCGTGATGATTTATTGACCCGACAATTATTGACCTTTACCAAACGGCCATACGTTGGCTGGAAGTTATTAATGCAACAAGAAAAGGAAGTCAAAATCGAACTGAAATATACGCTGATGATTCATGATGATAGCTTAGAAAGTCTAGAACACGTTGATCAAGGTCTACTAGAAAAGTATTCACCAACCGAGCAGCAAAAGATTACTCGAGCAGTCAAAGACCTACGGGCAATCATGGCCGTTAAGCAAGTCATTAAAACGCAATACCATGAAGTATTGAAAAGGGCCTTTCCCAAAGGCGATTTAGATGGATTGCCATTGATTAAACAGGAACAAGCCTATACAGCCGTGATGTACTATGATCCTGTTTTAAAGCCATGTCAGGCCGAAACGATTGAACAGTGGCAAGCAAATCCACCACAGGTGTTCAGTCCCCAAGAACATCAACAAGGACTAGCTTATTTATCGGGACAGCTTAGCTTAGATCAGTTAGAAAATCATCACTTACAACGGGTTTTAAAGCATGATGGCACTAAACAACTCTTTTTTGGCGAATGCAAAGCCGATCCGACGATTAAGAACAGTCAGATCGAGAAAATTCAAAAACAGTTAAAAGGGCAACAAGCCAAGGACGACCAGTACAGGAAAGCAAATATCGGACATTATCAACCACTGAACTACAAGCCAGTTAGTCCAGACTATTACTTAAAGACGGCCTTTAGTAACGCAATCATGACCGCCCTATATGCCCGTGATGAAGATTACGAACGGCAAAAACAGGCGCAAGGTTTAAAGGAGACTGAGTGGGAAATGACGAAAAAGCAACGGCAACACCAAACTTGGAACCGGCATGAAGATTGGGGCAGGCACTTGTAATCACAAAATTAGCGACTGGTTAATTGGTATGAATGGTAGCCCATAATGTATTTTATATTGATAAAAATTTGGTACGTAGAGCGTGCTCGATTAGTTACCCATAGCTGCCAGCCTTGTGTATGGTCTATCAAAGAGACCAGGCAATCAAAAACTTTAAGCCGGAACCCTATTTTGAACTAAATGCGGAAATTGTAGCTAATCAGCAAAAATTCGTCGCGAAATTAGCCCCCTATCAGCGATTTAAAGACAAAGCAGGGCTAACGACATTCATGCAAGCTAAACACGTTCAGAAAGGCTCACAGGCTGGTTTAATCAAGGGCGTTCAAAACCAGGCTAAAAAACGTGCTAGTCCCCAACTATTCTCGCTATCCAGTCTGCAAAGTGCCATGAATAAACGTTATCACGCCAGCGCCAGTCAAACCTTAGCGGCCATTCAGAGTTTATACGAAGCCAAGTACCTTAGTTATCCCCGCACCGATTGTGCTTACATCACTGATGAAGAATTTGATTATTTAGTGGCTAATCTGACGAAGTATCTGGGTTTAGTCTCTAAGCCAGTCGCTTTAACCAATACCACCCCAAATAAGCGCTATGTTAATGGAAAAAAGGTTGAAGAACACTACGCCATTATCATGACTAAAGTCGTCCCGACTAAAGATCAATTAGCTACCTTACCTAAAATACAGCATCAAGTCTATGACTTAGTTTTAAAAACGACGTTAGCGATGTTTGCTGATCCGTATGAGTACGAGGTAGCGTCAAGAATTTTGTGTAAATGAAATGCCTTCGTACATATAATATGTATCTAACTTAAATAAATGATGCTTCCAAGGTGTCCTGGAGTCCTTTGAACCCTCGGTGGATCCGCTTCAGAGACTTCTCGTTATAAACATTAAACTGAGAAACCAGGAAGCGATCCAGTGAATCTTCCGTTGGAAATTGTTCTTTGTGGTGGGTGGTGCGCTTGAGATGCTTATTAAAGTTCTCAATCAGGTTAGTGGAGTATAGTGATTGCCGGATAGCTGGTGGAAAGTCCATGAAAGTGAGTAAATTCGGCATTTTAAGCAGATCTTTGATTAATTTGGGATAGGTCTGATGCCAGTTGTTGGCGAACTCATTCAGTTTCAGTTCGGCTGCTTCACGGTTGGCGGCCCGATGAACTTGTTTAAAGTCACTGATCACGGCCTTGCGGTCTTTTACGCGAACTTTGTTCATCAGATTCCGCCCAACATGAACCAGGCAACGTTGTCGTTTGGCTTTAAGGAAATGCCGATTCAAGCCTTCATCCAAACCAACTAACCCATCGGCCACAAACAACAGCACATCTTTAACGCCCTGCTTGATCAAGGTTCCCAGCAGTTCAGTCCAGATTCCAGTCGATTCCGTTGGCGCCACTTGGTAGTTCAGCACTTCTTTCGTACCATCTGGACGAATGCCAATCGCAATATGAACGGCTTCTTTTTGAACGGTATCCCGCTTTAACGGCAAGTAAGTGGCATCTAAGAAGATGGCCGCATATTGTGAAGCCAGTCGACGTTGCTGGAAAGCTTGAACCTGTTCATTGACGGCTTTAGTCATGTTGGAAACCGTGGCTTGGGAGTAGTGAGCACCGGACATTTTCTCAATGAGTTCGGCAATTTCAGCAGTGGTCATTCCCTTGGTATACAACTGAATGACCGTTGTTTCTAAATTATCACTGTGCCGACCGTAGGCTGGCAAGGCATGATTTTCAAACCGGCCATTGCGATCTCGAGGAATGGTTAAGTTAAGTTGGCCGTACTTCGTATCAAACGAGCGCTCATAACTGCCGTTGCGGTTATTACCAGTGTTAATCCCAGCGTATGAGTAGCGTTCGTAACCCAAAAACTCTGCCAATTCGGTTTGAAGTAGCTGGTTAATCGCAATTTCGAGGTGGTGACGAAAAACTTCGTCCAAATCTTGCTTTTGGGCTAGTGCAGCGATAATTTCTGTGGTAAGTTCATTCATGGGGAATGCCTCCTGTGATGTTTTCTGTGGTTACTAAATATCATAAGGGAAGGCATTCCCTATTTCTATACAATTCAGAAATCTTTTATGCATTTACACAAGATATTTTACGCTCTCAATTTTCCCCGCATTATTTCAAAAAATAGTTACTTGATACTTGTCAAAACTTAAGGCTTGTAAAAATACACCTATTGGTTTCAAGTCTGTCTCAATAGTAAAACTATAAAATTTGAATCCTGGCCGTTTTCACATATATTATTGTTCAATACCCAACTGCTCTACGTGATCAAAACAACAATTTTCTAATCAGTGACTAGTAGATTATAGCCGTTTTTTCATATTAAAACGTCTATTAATTTTTATTCTTTACTGTGCTGCCAATTAACATGGTATCTTTTGCGTTGATAACTAAAGCCCTCTCCAATCACTTCATGGGCATCCAGTACCGTCACAAATGCCCGTTCATCAATCGCTTTAATTAATTGCTTCAATTGTGGAATTTCCCGCGGTTGAACCACCAAATAAATCACTTGCTTTTGATCATGCTGATAACCACCTTCAGCTTGCAAATATGTCAATCCTCTATTTAAAGAAACATCAATTAATTGGGAAATTTTTTGGCTTTTATCTGACACAATGAATAATACCTTAGCACGATTGGGCCCTTCTTGGACCATATCAATTACTTTAGATAATACGAAACTAACAATTAGCGAGTACGCGATGTGATACAGATCTAAGTATGATAGTGATAGCCCTAATACTACGTAGTCAATAATCAAAATTCCTTTTCCCGAAGAAAATCCAAAACTTCTCTGGCCAACCCGAGCAATAATATCACTACCACCAGTAGTTCCGTTATAACGAAAAACCAGACCAATTCCCAACCCTGATAATACCCCTGCAACCAGTGATGACAATAATAAATCATTTCTCAATGGTAGTGGTTGAATCAGAGCCTGCTGTGACCATATTATTAGAAATAGTGATAAACAAATGGTGCCATAAATAGTGTAAGCCATCATGCGCTTGCCTAAGTAGCGCAACCCAATTAGTATCAATGGAATATTCAGAAATAAAGTACTAATTCCCAAGTTAATATGAAAGAAATGACGAATAATCAGAGTTATTCCGCTCAGACCGCCGTCTGCCAAGCCACTTGGAATAGAGACTAAATCTAGACTGAACGCATAAATGCTACATCCCAACGTAATCATAACTAATTCGAAACTATTGTATTTTGTCCAATCTTTAAAAAACATAGTTCATCTCCAAAATGTTTTATCAATGTAAGTGCTTTATTATTTGACCGATGGTCCCTAAAAAACACTAACTTGTCCTGTAGGCCCTAGCTATTCACTTCCCTTTTGGGAGTGCCTAAGTCGCCAACTTTTAAAGCATATTCTTTAATACGATAAATTTGTCGTCGTTGTACGCCAGTACTCCTTGCAATTTGTGCAATATTCGTTCCATCCCTGAGCATTTGAACTACCCTTTTATATAGGTAGCGTTTTGATCCATGTGGACTATATTGCCGCCTTCTTCCTTTATACTCCCCGCGCTCCTTAGCTAATTGGATCCCCTGATTCTGCCTAGCATGAATTTTGTTGCGCTCTTCTTCAGCTGTATATTTGTATATTTCAAAAACCAAATTGGTTAATAAACCACGTAAGTTAACATCTTGTATATCAGTGAAACTCGGTAAACTTAAAACATCTAGTGTGGCTTCCTTTTGTTGAATCAAGTTAATGGTGTCAGTAATGTCCTGAGAATTTCTACCAAGTCGATCTAAATCCAAAACAGTGACAATATCTTTTTCACGAATGAACTCTAACATTTTTTGCAATTCAGGGCGATTTTGAACTGATTTTCCGGAAACTTTTTCCTGAAATATTTTCTCTACACCAGACTTTTTTAGAGCTTCAATCTGCCGAGCTAAATTCTGATTTTCAGACGACACCCTAGCATAACCAATTTTCATATATTTGCCTTCTTATCATATTAATTCTGACGTCAGTTTCTGGGCAACTACTCAACTAGTTGATCTGATTAAGATTTAAAAGTTACTGTGTCACACTCTAATGTCTCACACGTTTGATCTATTATACCACAGCTCAGGAAGGAGACATTAGGGTACATCGTAACGTAACGAATTGGGGGATTCGAGATAACTTCTTAACTGGACGGGTTCAATATTGGTATAACCAGCATCATCAAAGTATTGGTAGTACCAAAATATTATCTAATCTCAGAAAAGACCCGGCCGTCACCGAACAGGTGACGTTAAAGCAAGTTAAGCGGATTATGAGCAAGCTAGGCATTCGTTGCCAGGTTCATCAGAAAAAGCATTCACGAATCAAACAACAGGAGCAATACTTACAAGATAATGTTTTAAATCAGCGTTTTGGCGTTAACCAACCAAACCAGGTTTGGTTAGCTGATTCAACGGAATTGACCTATGGTGTTAACGGTCAGTATAAAGTGCGTTTGAGTGGCGCGCTGGATCTTTACGGTCGCCATCTAATTGCCCATAAATTAAGTGAAACTGAAACTTCGAAGGCAAAAGTTCAGGTTTTTCAACGGGCCTTTAATTTTGCGGGTGACGTCCACCCTGTAGTGCATACTGACCGAGATTCGGCATGCACATCAGGAACATTCAATAACTTTTTGGCGCAACATGAAGTCACCCGTAGTATGTCACGACCAGGGACGCCGTGTGATAACGCACCAATGGAACGTTGGTGGAACGAGTTCAAATTGCGCTGGATTGATCGACACGCTAAACCAGTTACCTATAAAGAATTAGTGTCCTTGGTCGAAGAAGGCATCAACTATTTTAATCAACTAGATCGTTCACCAGCAAGAAACGACCTCACCCCAGCGGAATACTGGAATGAGGCCGTTTAAGCAAAGCAAAACTTATATTATTTCAAATGACAACTTGACAGGGACTAGTACAACTCAGGGGGCTTTACTTTAATATTTCCTGTAGATATTAGCCTTTTTTTAATTTTAATTATGCCTAGAAGCCTATGTTAGAAGTCATAGTCGCCGCTACTCATAGCTTCAGCATTACCCATTAGATAGCCAGCACCAACTTGTGAAAAGAAATCATGATTGGCCGTTTCGGTTGAAATTCCGTTCATTACGATTGGGTTGATATCTTTAATCTCAGCATTGGGAAAGCGGGATTCAAAGCCCATATTTTGGAGCGCCTTGTTGGCGTTGTAGTGAACGAATTGTTTAACGTCTTCCGCTAACCCAATCGGCGCGTAAACTTCTTCGGTGAACGCAAACTCGTTCTCAAGGAGATCGTCGAGCAACTCATCCATCCACTTTTTGAATATTTTTTGTTCAGTCGCCGATAGCTCGTTATATCCCAATTGAAATTTGTAGCCGAGGTAGGTACCATGAACAGATTCATCGCGGATCACCAGTTTGATAACTTCAGAAAGATTTGCCAGCTTATTGTTACCACGGTACCAAAGTGGGGTAAAAAAGTTGGTGTAGTACAAAATTCCTTCAAGAAAGACGCTTGCAACTTTCTTTTCAAGGTTGTTTCCCGTTTGATAAATATCATTGATCCGTTTGGCTTTGTATTGCATTCTGGGATTATTGTTCATCCATTTGAATACTTCGTCAACAGTGGCTTGATCGTTCAAAGATGTCAAAATAGTGCCGTAGCTTTTGGCATGAATTGACTCCATCATCAAAAAGTCATTGAGGACTGCTGCTTCTTTTCGTGTCCGAACGTCGGGCCGCATCACGTCGACTCCTTCTTCGGATTGGAGAGTGTCCAGCAAGGCTAATCCACCCACAACCCGATTGATAACCGATTTTTCGGTGCCAGAGAGTGTCCGCCAGTCCCGTAAATCATTAGAAACAGGTACTCGCGTATCCAGCCAGTATTGTGCCGTTGCTTTATCCCATACATATTCGTCAAGTTCGTCTTCGATGATGTCCCAATTAATTGTTTTATAGCTCATTAGTTGAATACTCCTTAAAAGTCGTAGTCGTCATCGGTCATTTTTTCAGTGTCCGATTCATTGTTTGCAGCCGTTACCTGTTGCAAAAATTGATTTTGGTCAATCATCAGTTCTTTGAGTTGCGCCACTAGTGAAGACGGTTGAACTTCGTAGACAGCGTTAAAGCCAAGTGACATTAATGCATGATTGGCACCATAGGAGGCCAGATTGATGGCTTCGGTGGCATCGTCAAGGTTAGCTTCTAAGAAGTCTTTTTCAGTTTGCATGAGTTGATCAAACTGTGTATTAATCCAATACTGCAGTTCGGTTTGATCACTTACAGTGAGTTCTTCAAATCTGAGGCGAAATTTGTAACCAATATAAGCACTAAAAAGGGCGCTACCGCGGAGAATATTAGCCAACATTTGGTAAGTATTGACGAGAGCCTGTGTTTGAAGTATTGTCCAGTATTTACCAAACGAGAGCCCAGTTTCAGTCAGAATAAAAAGGGCTTTTTTCTGTAAGGCCATATCGCTAGTGCTCATTTGGGCTAGTTGGTCAATTTCAGCTTGCAGATTGGCATTGTCATCTGCCCAAGTAAAACTTTCACCGCCGTTACCCGGAATCAGAGCCCGGAAAATGGTCGTACAGCTTTTGGCATGGACTGATTTCATAAAGGTAATGGTGTTTAATACGGATTCTTCTTGTTGAGTTCGCCGATCGTGGCGAATAGCAGGGGTGCCAACTTCTGATTGGTAGACGGCTAACATTGATGTACCTGTCAACATACGAGTAATGGCCTGTTGTTGAGTATCTGATAGCTGTTGCCAAGCCGTTTGATCATTCGTGATGGGAATCCGAATGTCCAACCAAAAGTTAGTGGTGAGTCGTTCCCACATGTATTTATCGAAATTATCTTTAATATCATCCCAGTTAATTGCTTTGTAGTATAAGTAGTCCATCGTTATTTGTTCGTCTCCTTAATTAGGATTCATGGGTATATGGGTCTTGTGACCCAATAACGTATGCCGGTGTGTTAAACGGACGGTAAGACCCCAAGTGAATTTCCTAGATCATGCATGATTCACATTCATTTGCCGTTTTAATTTCATCGTCTTCTGTAAACGTTCGAATGTAATAAAGTGACTTAATGCCTTTTGTCCAGGCGTAATTCCGTAACCGGTTAAGGTCTCGGGTTGTCATCTTTAAATTGTTATTGTCCTTCCACTCGTAAAGGTCAGGTTTCAAAACTGAACGCATAAATAGTGTCAGACTCATGCCTTGATCAATGTGCTTTTGAGCTACGGCATAGGTGTCAATAATTTTTCGTTGATCAATATCATATGCGGGTGTGTAGTAAGGCAAAGTTTCGTTAGACAGGTAAGGTGCTGGATAGAAGATTGAGCCTACCTTATTTTCCTGACGTTGTTCTACTAATTGTGTGATTGGATGAAGTGATGCACTTGTTTCATTGACGTACGAAATTGACCCGTTCGGTGCCACAGCGAGTCTATTACGATGATAAAGGCCGCCAGTAATCACAGCTTGCTTGAGTGCCTTCCAATCTGTAACAGATGGTAATTTAATATTTTTGAAGATTTTTGCAACTTTGGTACTCTTAAATTTAAAGTCTGCGTTCAAGTATTGATCGAAGTAACTGCCATCAGCGTACTTTGATTGGTCAAATTTAGCGAAGGTTTCGTGGCGTTCACGGGCAATTCGATTGCTCGTAACGAGTGAATAGTAGTTTAAAGCTAGGAAGTAGGCATCAGTAAATTCAAGGGCCTCTGGTGAGCCATACTCAATTTGGTGGCGTGCAAGGGCAGTATGCAGACCCATAGCCCCTAATCCAATCGTGTGGTAAAGTTCGTTACCATGTTTAACAGTCGGTACTTCCTTAACGTCGGTTGTGTCAGTTACGAGGGTGAGCGCACGAACAGCAACCTCAACTGAGTGACCGAAGTCCGGTGAGTCAATCATATTCATGATATTAGTTGATCCGAGATTACATGAAATATCGGTGCCAATTGTCTTGTACGATAGGTCATCATCAAGTTTTGACGGTTCTTGAGGCTGTAAGATCTCACTACAAAGGTTACTCATAATAATTTTGCCATCGACAGGGTTAGTTTGGTTGGCCGTATCAATGTTCAAGATGTAAGGATAACCAGATTCTTGTTGGAGTTGAGAAATCTTTTGTTCTAGTTTCCGCGCGTTAAAAACTGACTTCTTAATATTGGGGTTAGCGACCATGTTGTTATATTCTTTGGTGATATCAATGTAAGCAAATGGCGTACGATATTCACGTTCGACATCATAGGGGCTAAAAAGATACATTGGTTCGTTAGTCTTGAGTAATTCATAATATTTATCAGGAACAATCAAACCGAGGGACAAGGTCTTCACCCGAATTTTTTCGTCCGCATTTTCCTTTTTGGTATCCAGAAAATGTAAGATGTCAGGATGGAAGACGTTGAGATAAACCACTCCGGCGCCGTTCCGTTGCCCAAGTTGGTTACTGTAGCTAAATGAGTCTTCAAGTAACTTCATCACTGGTACAACGCCAGACGAGGCGTTGGAAATCTGCTTAATAGGATCACCTGAGGCGCGCAAGTTTGACAGGTTAACGCCGACGCCCCCACCGATTCGAGATAGTTGAAGGGCAGAATTAACGCCGCGTCCAATTGAGAGCATGGAGTCGGCCACATCGATTAAAAAACATGATACCATTTCACCGCGCCGTTTTTTACCCGCGTTGAGAAACGTGGGGGTGGCAGGCTGATAACGTTGTGAAATCAATTCATCGGCAACGTCATTGGCAAGTTGTTCATCACCATTAGCGAGATAGAGGGCATTGAAGACGACGCGATCGACAAAGTCTTCCAAAAATTGCTGGCCATCATTAGTTTTCATGGCATATTGTGTGTAGAACTTGTAGGCACCGAGAAAGCTGCGAAAACGAAAGTGATGGTCTCTCATTTGGTCGAACAAGGACTGCACAAACTTGTGAGAGTATTGTTCCAGGATACTTGGATCGATATAATCTTCGTCAACCAAGTAATTTAACTTGGCATTTAACGAATCAAATTGCTTGGTCTTCGGTTTAACTGTCTCTTCGAAATAAGCCTTTAGGGCTTCTTGATCATAATGTAGCGGAATTTCTCCGTTGCTTGGGATATTTACGAGGTTATTTAAGTAAAAATAGGTATTTTCCATTTCTGGGGTGCTAGTTACCATTAGGGATTACTCCTTCGTTGTTTGAAAACAAAATTGATTGCGATAGGTTAAGATGGCATCGGCAATGCGAGGAATGTCGTGTGCGGTGCCACGTAGCTCAAAATCGGTAATGTAAGGAAAATCGAAGCGTTTAGCATATTGTTTAGCCGTGAGTGCAAACTGCTTATTAAAATTACGATTACCGCTACCGATAATACCGTAGCAATGCTGGTAATTGCCTTCGTACGCGAGGTAATCTCCCAAAATAGTGGTTAATATTTCAGTATAACCGTTATTAACCCCATTACCACCTTTAAGAAAGGCTGGTAGGAAGGTAACAAACGGCTGGTCAAGAGTGGTGAATTCAGGGTGTTCTTTAACATTAATTGAACTAACCCGAACATGACGTTCTTTCTCAAAGTATGTTGTCAGTCTGCTAATAAAATATTTCGTGTTGCCGCTCAAACTGATGTAGAGAATATTTATGGTTTCCGTAACTAATCATCGCCCTTTTTCTATATATAGTGGTTAGGCGATCATTATAGCACTATATGTGGTGTCTGTGCAAATTGGTGGACGATCTGATTGATCTACAAATTGTGTTGAATATAAAGATTCATGCGAGGTGGCTAAAATGGGCCCACCGTTGGTATTTTAAGCTGCACTAAGAGACGATAAACGGGACTTTTAATGAATGGAAGCAAGCTCCCAGGACCCAGCTCACAGTTTGCACCAAAGGCCTTGTTATCAATTGAGAAGAGCACACTGTACGGTTCATGATCAAAAAATATTTTGATTATGTCTACTAGTTTTTACCTTTGTTTTAGTACAAAAAAACGTGCGTCCCCTAGAACTATTAGAAAGTTAATTTAAAATAGTCGAAGGATAATTAAAGGCATGCTATAATGCGGGGAAGAAAAAGAAGCCCTGCGTGAACGGAGCTTCTCAGACAAGCCGCTTTAAAGGCGGTGGTCTAGATTACAAAATACATTGTCGCCTTGTAACCGACCAAAGTTACGCAGGGCGGGTTTTTATTTGTGGTGCTTGTCGATATAGCTGAGGAGCGCGATTAAAAACAGGCCAAACAGCAATATCAACGAGCGTGTCTGGAAGGCGCTCATTGGCTGTGAAACCTTCCTGAAGATTATTCCATGTTCACATGGCCTCACCTAGCAGGGGATCAGACTGTCCTTTATTAAAAAGTGCAGCGACTTTTTCGAAATACGATTTATCTAATAGATGCTCATTATGTTTCATCTTTTACACCTGTTTCCATTTGGAATTCAGATAAGAAATCACGCATATACTTTGTTCGACGACTGGCTTCTTGCTTTCCCGTTCTGGTATTCATTGAACTTGCTAATTTCAGCAGCTTTTCATAAAAGTGATTGATGGTTGTACTTTTGTGATGGCGATAATCATCGTGTGTTTTGATTTGCTTCACTGATATTTTGGAATCATATATTTCCTGTCCAGCGTGCCCGCCGTAAGCAAATGCACGTGCTATGCCGATTGCACCTAGTGCATCAAGTCTATCAGCGTCCTGAACACATTTACCTTCGTTAGAAAGCTGATAATGGTGTTCAATGTTGTCAGCATATGACATATGTTGGATAATATCTAAAATGTCTTCTCTAGCCGGAGTTGTAATATTCTCATGGCTAAGTATAATTCGTACTCCTCTCAGTCTATTCTATCTGCAGTGACTTTTTAGTCTATGGTGTCATGCAAATAGCTAGCTGCTTTCACAACATACAGACCAATATCAGTTTCATTTTTTTTAAAATCTTCTATATATTTTTTTTGAGCTAGCTTAGCCACTCTTTGGGCATGAAGAAAATCATGCCCAGTTGGATCAAAGGCCATATTTTCTTTAGAAAATGATTTTATATGGTATATTTAATCTATTTCGTTTAGTATCCTTTACTATATATAATAAGGAGGCCTCTAATGCTAGTTTTTCTGTCAACATCATTCATACCATCCAATGATAAGATGTGGTCACGAGTTGGCATAAATAAAAATCAACAATTCCCGCCATTGGCAATAGATTTAGGATGACGTTCCCTTAATTTTGAATGGTGTCCATGGTCTTAGTTAAATTTTTCTTGTTTCTGCCCAATTGATTCAATTCAGTAACTATGACAACACCACCTTAACAAATCATAATTTGGATAATAGTATGTTCCATTTGAAAGCTAAGCCTTATAATTATCATAGGGTTAATAGCTCTAATCAAAATACCCACAAAAGGCCTGCTCAACTAACAATTGAGTAGGCCTTTTGTAGTACAAATTAATCCTTATCACAACTAACCTCAATAGCACAACAGGTATAAATAGTGCTTAAAATCCCTAAATAAATTTCTCTCACAACTGTTTAATAAAGCGGCAATCCCCGTCGTACGTGATTAATTAAACATTCAATTCTTAAAACACCTATTTTTAAATCGACTTAAACCTTCGCTGTTGCGTGCGTTTACTAATCCCCGTCTTTCGTTCAATCATCTTATAAGTCATGCCTTGTTTTCGCAACTCATAAGCAAATCTGATCTGTTCATCAGAATACGTTTTCGGTCGCCCTTCCCGAAACAACGGATCATGTTGCTTGGCATACAATTTACCTTCTTGTGTGCGCGTGACAATCATATCGCGTTCAAACTGCGCAAAGGCGCTAAATATTGTAAAGACTAATTGGCCAGTCGGCGTATTGTCAATTAAGCCCATATTCAAAATGTTGACTTTGACATTTTCTTTAAACAACTCTTGGATAATGGCTAATGCCTCGCGCGTGTTCCGTGCAAACCGATCCAACTTAGTGACAATCAAAGTATCGCCTGTTTTTAGAACGCGCAACAATTTTTGAAACTCCGGTCGTTCAGTAGTTGTGCCGGTAAACTTTTCTTGAAAGATTTTTTCTGCTCCTGCCAATTTTAGTAACTCAATTTGATTTGCTAATTTTTGATCAGTGGTACTGACCCGCGCATAGCCATATTTCATCTTTTTCTCTCCTTACTTATGTCATTAAGTAATGACACGGTTCTAACCCTTTAATTATACAGTATCAAAAAAGAGGCCACAACTGTTAAGTTGTGACCTGATTTGCCCTGTTAATTATGGTTCTATGATATTTGGTGTTTAAGTATAAGAATAGTGTTGATGAATTTTTGGATGTAAGCTGATTCCTGAGACAACTTTTAAGAGAGGGTATAATGAATAAATCGTCTCTCAAAAGGAAGGAATTTTTACATGCCAACTCGTTACGACAAAGAATTCAAACAAAACATTATCAACCTATATAAGCAAGGCGAATCAGCTGCCCAACTGGCCAGAGAATATGGCATTGGCTATTCAACCGTTCATAAGTGGATCCAGGGCCAGGCCAAAACTCAATCCGGTAAATCGCCAGACGAAATCAAAGCGATGGAAAAGCGACTGGCTTCGCTGTCTGAGGAGAACGAAATCCTAAAGAAAGCCATCACCACCAGGTAACCAAGATGTGCCGAATCCTCGGTGTTTCCAGAGCTCAGTATTATCGTTATCGATCCCCCAAACCTTTAAAACGCCGGGCCGAAGATGCGGGCTTGAAACAACGGATTCTGCGAATCTTTGCGGAATTTAAGCAGCGATACGGTGTTATGAAGATCCACCATGAATTGAATCTGGAACTTCAACCACTGCAGCTTCGGTGCAGTCCACGACGGATTTCCCGGCTCATGAAGGAACTGGATATCCACTCCGTTACCGTCAATAAGTGGAAAGCGGCTTCGGCTTCCAAAACCAAGGTTGAACAGCGTCCCAACTTGCTTAAGCAGGATTTCTCGACCACTGGTTTAAATCAAAAATGGACCGCTGATATGACCTATATTCAAACGAAGCGTAATGGCTGGTGTTACTTATCAACCATCATGGATCTGCACTCAAGACGGATTATCGGTTATTCGTTCTCAAAAAAGATGGCTACTGATTTAGTCTTAAAGACCCTTGAAAGCGCGGTTAAAAATCGAACCATTACTGGGGACCTGATTATCCATACGGATTTAGGATCACAGTATACCAGCGATGATTACAATCAACGGTTAACAGAACTACATATCCGCCACTCATACAGTCGTAAGGGTTGTCCGTATGATAATGCGCCAATGGAATCCTTTCACGCTTCCCTCAAAAAGGAATGTGTTTATCCAGTGCCGGTCTTTGAAGATTATGAAACTGCCGCTGCCGTCCTTTTTGAATATGTGCATGCTTTCTACAATAGGAAGAGAATTCATAGTTCACTGGGCTACCAGACCCCCTTACAAGTTGAAATCGCAACACTTACGAGCCAAATGGCCGCCTGATTTAATGCTTTCCATGGTTCAAATAAGTTATTAATCACGATTAATGATTTATTTGAGCTGTGGAAGGTAAACGCGGTTCTGAATGTCTCTTAAAATCTGTCTCAAATATTGACTTCAATCCAGGATACATTAGAATCACTTTTCGACTGAAAAGATTTAATTTTATGGAGAAAGGGCAATCCCTTTTTACACAAACTTCTTGACACTCCCTATTTCTAACGTTCATAATGAGTTTGAATCAATTTATTATAACCCGAATTGTCAAATTAAGTTAGAAATTTTTTAACTGTTCATCTGTAATCTGACTGATGAATGCTTCCAGAGGTGTCTGGTAACCCAAACTTTTTCGTGGGATGTGGTTTCGTCGACTGGCAACTGCTTGAACAAATCCATCTGATAGCTGGTCCATAATAAGATTGTGACGTAAACCATCTTTACGCAGCAGACCATTGGTGTTCTCATTTAAACCACGTTGATTGGGTGCTCCGACAGCGGCAAAGTAAATATTTAAATCAAATTGGTTAGCAATGGTTCGCCAACCGGCGAACTCCTTACCATTGTCAAACGTAATTGACTTAAATAGGTGTCGTGGCAGCTTCGAAAGCCATCCTGCTAAACTACGATTGACATCGTGTGCCGACTTGGTATGCGAATTCAGCACAATTGCGACCTTAGTTTGTCGTTCAACCAGCGTGGTTACCGCACCCTGATGGTTTTTACCTTGAACCGTGTCACCTTCTAAATGGCCGAATTATTGATTAAAATTAGGATAGTCCTGATAACGATTCTTTAAATCCCTGCCCAATTGACCCGCTTTCCCACGGCGTTCAATGTAACCATTAGGGTGCCGTTTGCCGTGCATCGGTAAATCTTTGGTCGACAACCCCAAAACACCGCGTTTGAAAAGGCGGTAAAGGGTTCGAACCCCACAGCTGAAAGCCCGTTCTTGGCGATTAATAATGGTATCTGGTTGCCAACCAGCTTGAGTTTTGGCTTGAATATAGGCCAGTTCATCAGGGCGTAGTTGAATTGGTTTACGCCCACAATGTTGTTTATGCTTTCGATAGTGGCATTGGTAATCAATAATCGTACCGCCAGCGTCAAGAAACCGATAAATACGATACACAGTTTCAGCACTCCGATGGAGCGCTGGGGCCACTAGATAAGCCTTTTTACCGAGTTTCCAAAAAGAATAAATTGTGGCAAGTTCGTCTATAGTAAGATGAGTATAGGTCATTTGTGATCAGCCTTTCTTTTGATTTTGACACTCAAAAGTCTATCACAAATGGCTTTTTAAATTTCTAACTTAATTTTACAAACCGGGGTATGAGGAGGTTTTTGTTTGGAATTTTTAGGTACCTTGGTGATCATCTTGATTGCAACTAGTCTATTTGGCCATCTAGCCTCTAGGGTTGGTATCCCAGCAGTGATCGGTCAATTATTTGTTGGAATTATTCTTGGCCCTGCGTTGTTGAATTGGGTTCGCGCCAATGATTTTATCCATATTTTTTCAGAGATTGGGGTTATCATCTTAATGTTTATCGCCGGACTTGAGAGTGATCTTACATTGCTTAAAAAATATTTGCGTCCTAGCATAATTGTCGCGTTGTTAGGAGTTTTGATTCCAATGGTACTGATCTATCCAGTTGGTATTGTTTTTGGCTTGACACAATTTGAAAGCTTGTTTTTGAGCGTTATTTTTGCCGCAACGTCGGTTTCAATTTCAGTTGCTGTCATGAAAGAACTAAATTTACTTGATAGTAAGAGCGGTTCAACAGTCCTCGGTGCCGCGGTGGTTGACGATGTGCTAGCTGTCGTTTTACTTAGCATTATGGTCAGTTTAATAGGTACAAAGGCTGGTACGGATACCCAGATACCGCTAGCTCTGACTTTTTTAGAGCAGCTAATTTACTTTGCCGCAATTTATTTCGTGATGCGTTTTATCGCCCCTCTCCTCGCTAGACTAGGCACCAAATTATTGAATCCAGTGGGACCTACTATAATGGCGATGATTTTGTGTTTTGGTATGGCATATATTGCAAATCTGATTGGACTGAGTGCAGTAATTGGGGCCTTTTTTGCAGGAATTGCGATTGCACAAACTCATGTAGCTCATGAAGTTGATCAAAGTATCGAACCAATCGGTTATGCGATTTTCATTCCTGTATTCTTCGTTTCAATTGGTTTAAGTATGTCACTAGCTGGCATAGAACACGATTTGTTATTAATTATCGTATTGACAATTGTGGCAACACTGACGAAACTATTAGGAGCGGGGAGTGGGGCTAAATGGGCCGGATTCAGTTCGAATGAAGCTTACCTCGTTGGTGCAGGGATGGTCTCGCGTGGGGAAATGGCCTTGATTATCGCTCAAATAGGCTACCAATCCAAACTAATCAGTGATGATTACTATTCGGCAATTATCACTGCCATTATCCTAACAACGTTATTAGCACCATTACTACTCAAACATGCGGCTCGTCATATAAACTACTAAAACATTTTAGCGGTATGACACCCCTTCTCTGTGAAAAATAACTACTAGATTTCATCGAGATATTGCCTAGTTTAATTAAGTACTAAATTATATAATATTGGTTATAATGGAGGATTAGTTATTTGATACAGCTTGTAAAAGAAAAATTTGACGTTACTCGTTTGCGATTTGTTTTACTCGGCCTGCTTGTGGGTTTAATGAGTGGCACCGTTGTTAGCTTATTTCGCTATTGTATTGAGATAGGGCTGCACTATAGTCGATTGGTATATAGATACTTACGAATCGCGCCGTTTGTTTGGTGGGAATGGGCATTGTTGATAGGCATCAACCTTGGTTTAGCGTTAATTGTGGCTCGACTTCTCAAGAGAGAACCTTATATCGCTGGTTCTGGAATTCCGCAAGTTGAAGGTCAATTGGCTGGTGAATTGGAAATGCACTGGTGGTCAATTCTTTGGCGAAAATTTATCGGTGGTATTCTGGCATTGGGACCTGGATTATTTCTCGGACGAGAAGGACCAGCGATTCAATTAAGTGCGTCAGTTGGTCAAGGTTTCGCTTCTGAGTTTAAGTTATCAGGAACTGATCGCCGACTACTAATTGCATCAGGCGCCGCTGCTGGATTAGCAGCAGCGTTTAATGCCCCCATTGCTGGAACTCTATTTGTCTTAGAAGAGATTTACCATAATTTTTCACCGCTGGTTTGGTTAACAGCATTAGCCGGAGCAATTGGTTCAAATTTTATTTCGCTGAATGTTTTCGGACTTGTTCCCGTGTTACATTTAAGTTATTCACGTAGTTTACCAGTATCAAATTATTGGCACTTAATTTTACTCGGCATTGTTTTGGGATTATTTGGTTACTTATATCAACGGGTCTTGTTAGTTATGCCTAGGTGGTATCATCAATTGACACATTTGCCACGCCCAATACAAGGTATCGTACCATTTCTGCTGGTAATTTTAGTTGGTTACTTTTCGCCAAATTTACTCGGTGGTGGTAATGGCTTAATTTTGGGATTTGGCCAGCATGTTCCACCTTTGTTTGTACTAATTGCAATTTTTATTATACGATTCGTCTTTTCAATGATTTCATATGGTTCCGGATTACCTGGCGGTATTTTCTTGCCGATTCTTTCTTTAGGTGCTGTGATTGGTGCGGTTTATGGCGTCTTAATGAATCAACTAGGATTATTATCGCATGTCTATATCATGAACCTAATCATTTTTTCCATGGCCGGTTACTTTGCTGGAATCGGAAAAGCTCCCTTCACAGCTATCTTGCTGGTAACAGAAATGGTTGGCAATTTAACACATTTAATGCCATTAGCAGTCATATCGTTAACTGCTTACCTTGTTGTTGATTTATTAGGCGGTGCACCAATCTATGAAGCATTGCTTAAGCAGATGACAATGCCTAAAACTGTTCAGCAACTTCATCGACCTGATCATTTGGAAATACCGGTTTTCTTTGGCAGTCCCTTAAACGGCAAAATGGTCCGAGACATGCCATGGCCTAAAGAAGCACTGCTCATTGGAATCCGGCGTGGCGAACAAGAAGTGATTCCACATGGTGACACCTTGATTCATGAAGGTGATACGTTAGTACTGTTAACTGATACAACCCAACGACCCCAAGTTAAACAACGGATTGATGCATTATTAGCAACCTTAGAAAAAAAGCACCAAGACTAAGTTAATAGGTAAATTGGTTTATCATAATGGTAGGTATCAGATTAAGTGGGTCCGTTGGCAGACATAAACATATTGGAAAACTATATACAAATACGGTGAAGTACGAAAAACGCTGAAACAGAATTAGTTGAACCTATTTTGAAAAATACAAAGATAAATAATATGCCGAAAATGCCTTGCTACCCAATTTTTCATAGTCATGCTATAATGTAGACAGAAAAGGAAGCCTTGCGCTAACAAGACTTCCTACGCAAGCCGCTTCAAAGGCGGTGGCGAAGTTAATAAGACAGCATTAAGCTACCCTGTAACCTACCAAAGTTACGCAGGGCGGCTTTTTTATTGGTAGTGCTTGTTGATATAGCTGAGTAGCGCGATTAAAAACGTGCCAAACAGCAACATCAACGAGAGTGCCTGGAAGACGCTCATTGACTGTGAAACCTTCCTGAAGATTATTCCATGTTCCCATGGGCCTCACCTCACAAGGGAAAAGACAGCCACCGCCCTTAAACCTTCCTGCGTAATCTATTATACAGGTGAATTAAGTATTGACCAAGCACAATAAAAATAGATCATGGAGTTTCATGGGATCCTAAATTTGATCAAATTAAGAATCAGCAAAACATCTTTTGTAGATACCCTTTTTTGAGTTCCTGGAGTTTTTCAAGCTTACGCTGATGAAGAGCTATAGTATCGTCTAGCTGTTTGAAAAAGGCAAATTCTATAATTAATCCGAACAGAAATTAAAAAGCCCAAAGCAATCACTTACAATGGTAGTAGCTAATTCCAACCAATATAGGGAGCGATTACTTTGGGTACATCTACTTTATCACGTTTTCAACGTGGCGCACTAGCACAACTGGTCAATGAGGGAAATAAATCTTACCAAGTAATGGCTGACGCCTTAGGCGTCGCCAAAGCTACGATTAGCTATGAGTTGGACCGGGTTAAACCTTATGATCCAGAATTAGCTCAGCAAGATGCAGATCGCAAAAGGCGGAATTGCGGTCGTCGTTCGATGCTGACGGCAGCATTAGCGACTTTAATTACCAATCACTTACGATTAACCTGGTCACCAGAAACCATTGCGGCCGCTTATAACTTGAGCACTGCGTCAATTTATAATTGGCTTAATCGTGGCTGGCTCCCCTTCAAATTGACTGATCTACCCAATCGGAATGTCCGCCAGCACCGAGTGAGCGAAAATCGTGGGAAATTTACAAGTGGGACTTCCATCGAACAACGGCCAACAACTGTTAATCAACGGTTAGCTTTTGGTCATTGGGAAGTAGATACGGTGCTTTCTAGTCGAAGTGAGCCACGATCATGTCTGGTTACATTCGTAGAACGTAAGACCCGACTTCTATGGGCCATCAAAGCCCCTAATAGAACGGCTAAGGCTCTAAACACCGCCTTTGGCAAGTTTATGGGGGCCTTCGGTCCCCAAGTAAAATCCATTACTGTTGATCATGGTAAAGAGTTTGCCAATTATCAGGCCTTAGAACAGGATTATCAGATCAAAGTTTATTTTTGCCATCCATATTCACCATGGGAGCGAGGTTCCAATGAATATTTTAATAGACGGTTACGCTGGTTCTTCCCGAAAAAGACCAATTTTAGCCAAGTAACGACTGATGAGATCCTAGCAGCACTTGAACTAATTAATCAACGACCATTAAAAATACATCATCAACAGACTGCCATTGAAAGATTCCGGGCTTGTTCGGATTAAACTTGTAATTTGCCAACTGAAAAATTAATTTTACCTTGACCCAGTTACCTGGTGTGCATCAAATAAGTAGTGATTGAGCACCAAACGAAAAGATTTATTAGATTAATAAGTAAAGCAAACCCCTGAGTTGGAGTAAATCCAAACTCAGGGGTTTTACTGGTCTAACTGTTTTTCAGACCATTCTCTGTAAACTGCATCTGGCCACTAGGGTATACCCTAGTGGCCTTTCTTGTTTCTGTGCTATACTAGGAATTACAAGTGTTCATTAGAACTGTCCAAAAGGAGAGCTAAAAATGGCTAAAATCGGTTATGCTCGCGTGAGTTCCAAGGAGCAACATTTAGATCGACAGTTAGCGGCTTTAAAAGACGTTGATAAATTATTTACGGATAAATTAAGTGGGGCTAACATTAATCGGCCAGAACTGCAAAAGATGCTGGCCTATATTCGTGAGGGTGATATTGTCCTGGTCACTGAATTAGATCGCTTAGGCAGAAACAACCAGGATTTAACCCAGATCATGAACACCATTCAAAATAAGGGAGCAACCCTAGATGTGTTGAATTTGCCGTCCATGACAGGGATTGCTGACCCAAATTTACGTCAACTGATGACCAACTTGATTATTGAACTTTATAAGTATCAGGCCGAAAGTGAACGTAAGCGAATCATTGAGCGCCAGCAGCAAGGGATTGCCTTAGCTAAGCAGCAGGGTAAATATCATGGGCGTAAACCCCAATACACCCAAGACGATCCCCGCTTGCAACATGCTTTTAAACTTTATCAGGCAGGCATGAGTGATGTCGATGTTGCCCGTAATACAGGAATTAAACGGACAACCTTTATAAGGTATCGAAAGAAATTTAATGTTAAGGTAGATTGTAAATTATGAGCTTCTTTAAAGTGATTTCATTATGATGTATATGGCATAGTTGCTTTTCTTCGTGTTTAGGCTTACTATTTTGCAGTGCTATATTTCAATAATTAGCGTTGGAGGCAAGCAAATATGAATAAGCAACTAGAACGTGTTTCTTTTGCGGGGGCACTTGTTACTTTAGGAATTGTGTACGGTGATATTGGCACTTCACCATTGTATGTTATGAATGCATTGATTGGTGACGCCGGTAAAATGGGAAATATTTCTCCCAATTACGTGATTGGATCGATCTCGTTGATTTTTTGGACATTAATGATCATTACAACGTTGAAGTATGTTGTCATTGCAATGCAAGCCGATAATAAGCGTGAGGGCGGAATTTTTGCTTTATATGCATTGGTTCGAAAAAATTCAAAATGGTTAATTTGGCCAGCCTTGATTGGCGGGGCGGCCATTTTGGCCGATGGAACATTAACTCCTGCAGTAACTGTGACTTCAGCCATTGAGGGATTAAAAAAACAACACCTTGGCCCTGTGGTGTTTAGTAATTCTCAACATAACGTCTTGATTATCACAACAGTTGTTCTACTCGTATTATTTATGATTCAACATTTTGGAACAGGTATGATTGGGAAATCCTTTGGACCAGTGATGATTTTATGGTTTGGCTTTTTGGCTGTCTTTGGAATCGTTAATCTAATCAATTATCCAATGATATTGAAGGCTATTTCTCCTTATTATGCAATTAGGATACTATTCAGTCCAGTTAACAAAGTGGGAATCTTTATACTTGGAAGTATCTTTTTGGCAACCACAGGAGCAGAGGCTTTATATTCCGATATGGGTCACGTTGGCAAGCAGAATATTTATGTAACATGGCCACTAGTATATAGTACCCTATTTTTAAATTACTTAGGTCAAGGTGCTTGGATAATTAGACATGCAGGTGATACTGCTTACAGGAACTTATCGAACTTAAATCCTTTTTATGAAATGCTCCCCGGAACTTGGCGCCTAGTTGGCATTTTGCTAGCCACACTCGCTGCAATTATTGCCTCTCAAGCGTTGATTACGGGTTCTTACACTTTAGTCGATGAAGCAATTGGCTTAAAATTTTTACCTAGAATGGTTATTAGACATCCAAGTAATATAAAAAATCAAATTTATATTGCAACTGTTAACTGGATACTATGTATAATAACAATTAGTGTAGTCTGGTTCTTTGGTAGTTCACAAAAAATGGAGGCCGCGTATGGTTTAGCGATCACTATTACCATGCTTATGACTACTGTGCTTTTGCATGAATTCTTAAAGAAACACCTGGCTAAGGGAACAGCACTTATAATTGCCTTGTTTTTTGGTTTTATTGAGTTAATCTTTCTAATTTCAAGTTTGGTTAAGTTTATTCATGGCGGTTATGTTACGTTAACAATCATGTTGGGCATTCTTTATATTATGTGGCTTTGGTACTTTGGAAATAAACGAAGAGAACATTATGAGAAAGAAAGCGAGTATGTTTCACTTCTTGACTATCGTGATCAACTCTCTAAATTAAGCGCAGACAATACAGTACCTTTGTTCACGACTAACTTAGTGTATATGACTAAAATTAAGGGTGATTACCAAATTAAGCGTAGCACCATGTATTCTATTCTCGACAGACAACCTAAAAGAGCTAAAGTTTATTGGTTTGTTACAGTCAATGAAACCAATGCACCTTATGAAAGTAATTATACAGTTGATTTACTTGAGACGCATAATGTTGTTAACGTTCAACTTTACTTAGGGTTTAGGAAATCTCAATCCGTTAGTGTCTATTTACATCAAATTGTAAATCATCTAGTGGAACAAGGTATTTTAGAACCACAAATACCCACGTATTCAACAGAGCGACAACGGAAAGTCGGCGACTTTAAGTTTGTTATTATAAAGGAACAACCAGCAGATTTAATTGTCAATGATAAGTTAAGCTCGTTAGATAGAAGATTGATTGGCGGGCGCATCTATTTGCAGAAAATTACGGCCTCACCTATTTCATGGTATGGTTTGGAGTTTAGCAATGTCATAGAAGAAAGTTCTCCGTTATTTATTACTCAAGATCAGGATCAATACTTAATCCAAAAGAAAATTTATCATCGAGGCAGATTAAGTAAGACTGAAAAATGAGTATGCAGTAGTTTAAGTGCAACAACTAAGTTAGAAAAATTATATTTAGTTTTAGGTAGATTGTAAAATTAACCTTCAATGCATATTAATAATATTTCTAACGTTCATAATGAGTTTGAATCAATTTATTATAATAAGAATTATAAATAGTTTATCGACAGATTTTAGAGTTTCTATTAACCCGAGCCAATCAACGATGCTGCTAAACCGGTTCAGGCTGGTCAAACAGAGGCTACTAATTTTGTAGATCAATGGTTGCCTCGAACTGATGAAACTGACCAACGACATATGACACTGAGGGGCTTATTACTATTAGCCATGAGTAGTTTGTTATAACTCTTCGGAATGACTCAGCGGCAGTACAAAGAATAGGATGATATTATATGCTAAATCAGCAGCAAATTAAGAACCAGTTTGAGAGCTTAACAACCCTGCAAGCTATTCAGAATCAGGCATACCAGATGTTAGTGCAAGGACTGGCCAAAACTGAATTTTCAATGCGTGAGTGGGGAATATTAGTCTATCTTGAACAACATGGGCAAGCTACTGCTAGTGAATTAGCTGATGCATTCACGGTCACGCGCACACTAATTTCCAGGAATACTTGGCGATTGATTCAAGATAATTTAATTCAATCACAAGTGAATCCAAATGATCGACGAATTGTTTGGCTATCTTTGACTGTTAATGGCCAAGAAAGGGTCCAGGAAGGTGTTCGGCAAGTGCAAGCGAACTTAAAAGCTTTCAACCAGAGTCACGATCTGGAGAAGTTGACTAAACAAGTGGAAACTTTGTCACAACAACTTGCTAGGATAAATTAAAGTTTTTTCAAGATAAGTCAAGATGTACTAATGTAAATAAAGATCAGTCTGTTAAAATCTTTGGGTTTTGGCAGACCGGTCTTTTATTGAAATGAAGAAAATTTAAACATTAAGATTATTTTAGTCTCGTGACAATAATCATTTTGTATACCTAAGTAATTAATCGAGCATTGCAAGTGGCAAAGTTTCTCACCATTAAAAAAGCTTAGATATATGGTAGATTGTAAAATTAATCCGAACAGCGTTCGGATTAATTTTACAATCTACCTATTTTTATCCTAAAGGGACTCGTTTTGAGCACATTAGTGCTCAAGATTTAACGACGACGTTACTCCAAATTAACCAGCGACCGCTTAAAATACTCGACTGGTAAACACCGTATCAGGTTATGCTGACAAATTTGTCCAAAAATTCGGATTAAATTTGCAATCTACCACACCTCGACACCCTCATCGCAGTCAACCAGCGTAAGTTAGCTAAGCTTAAGGCACTTAAACAGGGCTATTTGCAGAAATTGTTCCCCAAAAATGGGAGCAAGTTCCCAGAATTAAGATTTTTAGGGTTTGCTGACGCTTGGGAACAGCGTAAGTTCTTCGACAACATTAGACGTACAGTAGATTTTCGTGGACGTACTCCCAAAAAACTGGATATGGATTGGAGCGAGTCTGGATATCTTGCCCTTTCAGCTCTTAATGTAAAAAATGGTTATATTGATCCATCTGCTGATGCACATTATGGAAATCAAAAACTATATGATAAGTGGATGACTGGAAAAGAACTTTATAAGGGCCAAGTATTATTTACCACAGAGGCACCAATGGGAAATGTGGCACAAATACCGGACAACAACAAATATATTCTCAGTCAACGAACAATCGCTTTTGATGTTGCTTCAGATAAAATCACAAATGATTTCTTGGCTGTCTTGTTACGTTCGCCGAAATCATTTAATGAATTATCATCCTTATCAAGCGGCGGTACTGCGAAAGGTGTTAGTCAAAGATCTTTATCACAGTTCAAAGTAACACTACCTAAAAGTTTACAAGAACAAAAGAAAATTGGCATTTTTTTCAAACAACTCGACAAGACTATCGCTCTTTATCAGCGTAAACTTGAAAAACTCCAGGAACTCAAAAAAGGATATCTACAAAAGATGTTTTGCTGATACTTAATGCAATCAAATTGGGCTTCTAGGAAGCTTGATACCTTAATGTTTATTGTGGCTTGGTCAATCCATCATTTCTTTGTATGCTTGACTAAGCAATTTTAAGGGCAGTGACTGTCTTTTCCCTTGCGAGTTGACATGGAATAATCTTCAAGAAGGTTTCACAGTCAATGAGCGTCTTCCAGACAGTCTCGCTGATATTGCTGTTTGGCACATTTTTAATCGTGCTACTCAACTATATCAACAAGCACTACCAATAAAAAAGCCTCCCTACATAACTTTGAACGGTTATGGGGCGCCTTGATATCGTTCTTTAGCTAAGGCCACCGCCTTTGAAGCGGCTTGCGCGGGAAGCCCTGTTTTCGATGGTACTTCCTTTTGCTGTTTTTATTATAACGTGGTTATAACTGACTTTCGATCATTTTTAAGCATGACTCCTACGGTGGTGTAATGTACCGAACAATTTGTCCGTCATTACATCATAGGAACCCCTTTATCTTGGCCTTCCAAAAGAGCTAAATCTTGATACGTTCATCTGCGGTAAGTAAGTATAGGTCCTTTGTGGTCGTCTTTTCTTTTGATTTTGACACGCAAAATTATTACCGAGGAAGTCACCGAATGTCTCAAATTTGGGGCAAGACTTCAAAACAACTTATGAGATTTATCAAGACATCATAAAGTCTTTGCGCATTCATAATACAAACCTATTTCATTAGTTCCTATGCCAATATCATCAACTAATTAAACAAATGGGCACAACCATCAAAAGCTTTAAGAAGTACCGGAAACAGGCCCTGAACGCCGTTGAATCACCATATTCAAACGGTTATTTAGAGGGCAACATCGGCCGAATTAAGAAGATTAAAAACACTGCTTTTGGCTTCCGTAATTGGGAGAACTTTGTCAACCGTATTAAGATTCAACGCCAATGGCTTCACCCAGCACGTCAAACTGTGACGGTATAAAAAAGTACCTAGACCAATTAAGCTCCAGATACTTCATAAGGATTCCATCAACTTCACATGACAAATAACAAAAAAACTGGCATTGGTGTGGTCCAATGCCAGAAATTTTACAGCCAATATCATTTGTTTTTTAGATCATCAACAGTATTAATATTCTTCATATATTTGGGAACTGCCAACCCTGTTTGAGCACCCTTCAAATTTTTGCGCAATTGAACATACTTACCTTTGTACTTCTTGGCATACAAGCCATGGGTAACTGGTAACTCAGCAGTCAAGGAAGCGTCAGAACTACCATTAGCTATCGAATTCCACATAACTCCCACGTCTAACTGTTGCATTGTAGCTTTATATCCTTTTTGCTTCAACAAAGTCGTTACTAAAGTGGTTACCGCAATTTCATAGTCATATGGTGTATAAACTAATTTAATTTTTTTGCCATGACCGTTTGGCACCCCCGCTGTCCATGCTTTGACTTGTTTAGGATGGTTTTTAATAAACTGATTGACAGCTTTTTGCTTATTCATGCCACCGTTTATGTTCAGCATTACTGGATTTGACATTGAAATTGTCCAATGGAAATTCTTTAGTAACTTAGTAGCACCTGGATTATCTTTTTCCAACCCTTTACGTGTAATGGTGCGCATTGATTCACCATTACCATAAACATGTTTTGGATCTTTTAAAAATTTCAACGAATATTTAGCAACCATCCAGTGTGGCTGCCAGCCAGTAACAACGATAGGCTGTTTATTTTTAACTGCCTTGGATAACGTGCTAATCATCGCAGCTGTAGAACTTGGCATGATCTGCCAGTTAGCCTGTTTCAACTTATATTTTGACAACAATGTTTGTGTATTAGCCATTTCACCCGCACCAGCTTCGATCCCTGTAATCGTATAATTGATTTGCGGTCCTAACTTTTTATGTGAGTCGTATTCAGCTGGTTTAGCACAAGCACTAACTATGGCTGTCAAACATATAATCACTGTGGCCATTTGCAAATAACGGAGAATTCTTTTCTTCAAACTAATCATTCCCCCTTTATTTGGATGTTTTGTTGAACGATTGTGTGATTCGATCCAAAATAATAGCTACAATAACCACAGCAATTCCTGCGGCAAATCCTGCCCCGGCATCATTACGCCCCACAGCAAAGTAAACCTGAGTTCCTAAACCAAGGGCGCCAATCATTGATGCAATCACGACCATTGAAAGTCCAAGCATCATCGTTTGATTAATTCCGGACATTATTGTTGTTTTTGCTAGTGGTAACTGTAATTTGATTAGCTTTTGCCAGCTGGTCGAGCCAAAGGAATCCGCTACCTCGATCAAGTCACTTGGCACCTGCCGGATTCCCAAGTTTGTCATTCGCACTGTCGGTGGCGTCGCAAAAATCACTGAAGCCAACACCCCCGGTACCATCCCGATACCAAAAAATGAAACGGCCGGTATTAGATAAACAAACGCTGGCAAGGTCTGCATGAAGTCAAGAATTGGTTTGATTACGATCTCAGCTCTTGAACTTTTTGCCATCCAAATTCCAAGTGGAATCCCAACAACGATTGCAATCAAACTAGACGACAAAACTAACGTCAAGGTCTGGGTCATATCACGCCAGTATCCTAAGTTCCAGATCAATAACAGCCCCAAAACTTCAAACACCATGAAACTAATTTTCTTTTGTCCTCGTTTAACCCAGTACGTGAGTGCTAAGACCACCAAGATAAAGACCCATTGCGGCAAGAAGTCAAAAGCCCATTGAATACCGTCAATGATTACCTGGAAAAAGATCGTCACACTATAAAAAAATCCGGTAAATTGACTCAGCCAGTCAACACCTGAGTTGATCCATTCCGCTAAAGGTATTTGTCCAATATTCATTAAGCACTCACCTCTTCCCCAGCGATAGCCGCCAAAACAGAACTCCGTAGAATGATGCCTAGTAGATGATCGTCATCATCCAACACGACATAAGGAATTGCTGCCTTCGAAATATCGTTAATCAATGCATTGATTGGCATATCCACACTTGTCTTAGGCACGTCTGTCCTAAGGACTGACTTCAGGTCTTCACTGCCCTTCTTAATCAGATCCGAAACATCATGCGCATCGGCAAAACCCACGAATTTGTTGTCATTATCAACCACGTATATTGAAGAGATATCGTTGGCTCGCATTCTCCGCAAAGCCACCCGTGGTCCAGCCTTTCCAATATTAACCACCTGGGCCTGCGTCATTACACTACTTGCCGTCAGGACCTTTGTCCGGTCGACCCCTTCGATGAAGCGTTCTACGTAATCATTAGCCGGGTGAGTCAAAATATCTTCCGGATTATCAATTTGTTCGATATGGCCATCACGCATGATCATAATCCTATCCCCTAATTTCAAAGCTTCGTTCAGGTCATGGCCAATAAAAATGATCGTTTTATGCATTTTTTCTTGAATTTGCAATAACAAATCCTGCATTTCTTTCCGATATAACGGATCCAAGGCCGAAAATGCCTCGTCCATCAACAGAATCTCGGCATCATTGGCCAAAGCGCGCGCGAGACCAACCCGCTGCTGCATCCCGCCTGATAACTGATCTGGATATTGGTCGTCATACCCGGTCAAGCCGACTAGTGTCAATGCTTCATGAGCTTTCCTGTTTCGTACATCTAACGGAAACTTTTTAAGCTCCAATCCATAAGCCGCATTTTGTAATACGGACTTATGCGGAAACAAGGCAAAATTTTGAAAAACCATGCCGATCTTATCTTGGCGCAAGTGACGTAATTCTTCCTTACTGAGGCCCATCACACCTTGTTCATCGATTTCAATATCCCCATCAGTCGAATTTATCAAGCGGTTGATCATTCGGATAATCGTAGACTTTCCACTTCCAGACAGCCCCATGATTACAAACAGTTCACCTTCATTAACAGCAAAACTAGCTTGATTAACTCCAACAGTACAACCTGTCTGCGAAAGGATCTCTGCTTTAGACTTTCCCTCACGCAACAATTTTTTTGCTAGAGATATTTGCTTTCCAAAAATCTTAGTTACATTTTTAACTTTAACTTTTTCTACCAACATACACCTCCATGTATTAGCATGTTACCCAGATTATTATTCATAAGGAATAATAATCTGGGTAATATGCGCCACGCGCTTGGGTAGACATGGTGTATAACGCTATGAATGAGTCAAAATAAAATTTACATTTTTTATATTCACCAATTTGTTCTAAACCAAGAAATTAGCACCATATCCAACCAATTTCATCATACTCAACCTTCATAAGGCGTTCAAAAACTTCTTGGTTACCTAAAAGTACTATAATCCACTATATCAAAATTTTGATTTTTTTAAAAGTCTCCAGCTTTAGAACGTGATTAGAATTTTTTTAATAGGGCGAATTTACAATTGAAATGCAACACAAAGTAAAAAAATAAACCCATACCGGGTAGAATATGTTTAACGACCAAATCAAACAATTCGAGGTATCCGGTATGAGCTATAAACATCTTACTACAAAAGAACGTGAAATACTTATGTTTTTACGAACTAAGGGGTTATCTATCCGGGCTGTTGCGTTACGGCTGGGGCGAAATCCAAGCACTATTTCACGGGAGTTAAAACGTTGTGCAGGTAATTATTCCCCAAGCAAAGCAGATAATGACTATCATCAAAAGCGGCAGAATTGTCACAAGAAGCGGCTATTAGACAGCCATCCACAATTACGCCGTCAAATTGTTC
>NZ_CP027197.1 GCF_002970935.1 Lactobacillus sp. CBA3606
GCTTGAGTATTATCAAGGAGGTATATTGCTAATGAGATTAGCTTTAATTACACTTGGATTGTTCGTCCAAATTAATCAATTTATACATTTGACAAATGCTAACAGCATGTGTTATTGAACTGTCTCATCTTACAACGAAAATATGGTTTCTAGAATCGGTAATTACATTATACCATTATTCACGCGTGGTGCTAGTTTATGATCAAGCAGCCATTGACGATACAATAAGAGTTCTGTTTGAACTGGTTTAAGGTACAAGACATTAGGCTTACCAGTTTTTCGATCATGAATGAACGCATTTTGTTTAATAGAACCGTCCAGATTAAAAATATCGGTCTGTTTTAAACCCATAACGTCACTCACTCGCAGTAGCGTAGCTTTACCAACTTGAAAAATCGTATAGTTACGTCGGCCAGCTTTAAAGTTATTGAGTAACGTATCTTGAACCTCTTTAAGAACGTTTGAATCTTTTATGGGTAAGACAACTTGTTGCATGTAAATGACCTCCAGTAAGAATATTTGCATTGTGTATCTACACGGGATATACTTGACTTGTAATAATAATTTAGGAGGGGAAAATATGGAACTTATTAAAGAACAAACACGCTTAGCAAAGTGGGGAAACTCGAAAGCTGCTAGAATTCCTAGCCAAATTATTAAACAACTGAAATTAGATGATAACCAAGATATGACAATAACCATTGAAAATGGATCAATTGTTTTAACACCAATAAAAAAGAACCCAACCAATATTCACGAACTATTTAAGGATTGGAAAGATGACGGGAAAAGGGATCACGAGCTTGATTGGGGAAAGTCAGAAGGTAATGAACTTCAATGGTAAGCCAAGGTGATATATTTTATGTTAACTTTAATCCAAGCCGTGGTCATGAACAGATGAATAAGCGACCAGCCATTGCTCTAAGCAATGATCTAGTCTGTCAGACAAGTAACATGACGATTGTGGCTCCAATTAGCAGTACCAAGCGTAATTTTCCAATGTATCATCGACTAACTAGTAGTCAAACGGTATATGGAAAAGTATTATTAGATCAAACCATAGCCTTAGATTTACGGGCAAGACATGTCACTGATGAAACTATTGTCGATCATGTATCGCGTGAAGAACTAGAAGAAATAATCACTTTGTACAAATTATTGTTTAGTATTGATGACAAATAGAAGAAGTCATTTCTTTAGTATTAAAGCAAATAACCCCCAAAATCTATGATATAGATTTTGGGGGTTGTTCTTTCAATGTTTTCGAGGGGTTATTTGTTAAAAATGGGCCCTTAAAAATATATAGCTTACTTGATCTTCCCATTTTCCTGGAAGATCTTTTTTGTTCGAAAATAATCCGACAAAAATTTGTTTTCTTGTTTTTCTGTGCTAAAATTAAGCCGTCTACTCGAACGTGTGTTCGAATATTGAGCAAATAATTTTTAAGGAGGTTGAATCAGAAACTGCTTACTCATTTGATAGCTTGTTCGTTGTAGGCGCTTATGGTTGCTAAACAACACAGAAAGGACGATTTATGTATGGATGAAATGGTAAAAGAAACACAAGTCTGGCTCAACAAAACTTACGGTAAAGTTTCTGGCTTTGGTAAAGTACCCGAGGACGGTAATACTGGTTGGAACACAGTTTATGGGTTAACTAGAGCCCTGCAACACGAATTAGGTATCACAGATCTAGTTGATAATTTTGGCCCTTCAACTGCCGCTAAATGGG
The DNA here is from genome assembly GCF_002970935.1 of Lactobacillus sp. CBA3606. Lineage (NCBI taxonomy): Bacteria > Bacillati > Bacillota > Bacilli > Lactobacillales > Lactobacillaceae > Lactiplantibacillus > Lactiplantibacillus kimchii. The sequence continues at coordinate 1,732 of NZ_CP027197.1, forward strand.
ATACTCAATTTGCTAATAAAGTTAAAACTGGCTTTAAGCACAATGTTGTTAAAATAATCCAAGGTGGCTTTTGGTGTAAGGGTATCAACCCTGAAGACTTTACCGGAGAATTTACTACTAACACGGCTGCTGCTGTCGTTGAATTAAAAAAAGACGCCGGTATCAAAGACACCAGCGCCAATGTAAACTCGGATATTATGAAAGCCTTGTTGACAATGAGCGCGTTTGTTTTAGTTCCTGGTGGGGACGCTAAAATCCGTTCAATGCAACAACAGCTTAATCATGATTATCAAGCTTACACTGGTATTTTACCATGTGATGGAATTTATCAAAGGGATACGAACACTGCTTTGATTTATGCTTTGCAGTCAGTGGAAGGTATGGATACTGGAACTGCTAATGGTTATTATGGTCCTGGTACGATCAATAAAACACCAACTGTTAATTCTGGCGCAACTGGGGCAATCGTTAAAATTATTCAATATGGTCTTTACGTTAATGGTTTCTATTCAGGCGCCTTCAATGGCCAATTTACACAAAATGTTGCCGACGGTATAGTTTCCTTTAGAAAATTCATGAAGTTGCCTCCTTATACTTCAACTGCTGACCTAACTGTGATCAAAGGCTTATTAACTAGTAATGGTAACACTAACCGATCTTCAGATGGTGTCGACATGGCTACTCAAATCACATCAGCTGCTACGGCTAAATCACTGAAAGCAGCTGGCTATAACATTATCGGCCGTTATTTGACAGGAAGCGTCGGGACTGGTGCTGATAAACGAGATAAAAATTTGACTAACACTGAAGTTAAACTGCTATTAGATGCTAACCTTAAGATTTTTCCGATTTACGAAGATGGAGGTTATGAAGAAAGTTATTTTAATAGCAAGCAAGGTTTCGCAGACGCTTCTATTGCCGTTAATACTGCACGTCAGCTTGGCCTACCAAGTGGGACAGTTATCTATTTTGCCGTTGATGTTGATATTCAAGATGGAAACATGAGTAGTACGGTTGTCCCCTATTTCGAGGGTATTACTGGTATTATAGGATCAACTGAATATAAAGCAGGTATTTATGGAACACGCAATGCGTGCTTGCATGTAAACCACTTAGTTAAGTATAGTTTTGTTGCTGATATGTCTTCTGGATGGAGCGGAAATTTAGGGTTCAAAATGCCTGAAAATTGGAGCTTTGATCAATTCAATGAATTTACTGGAGCTTCAACAGGGATTGATATGGATCAAGTTGCTGTCTCTGGTAAAGATAACGGAGTTTCTAAAGTTACCAAAGTTAATATAAATCCTAACGCTGCTTTCTTTACCCAACTGCAACAAGTAGAAGACCAGGCATATAGTTATATCAGCGGTGAAAGCTCTTCAACACCTGCTGAACAACTTGTTACCCAATTTTATAGACAATTTTCCTATTCTTCACCAAGTTGGGCACCCTTGGCCGGTGGATTAAATACTAGCTGGTTAGCATTCGCAAACTCAGCATTACATGTTTCAAAAGAAAGTGACTTCGAAACTCTTTATGATAGTACTACTGGCATAAAAATTGGCTTACCACACATGATGGCTTCTTTAAACGCACTTTTATTTTGGGGAGAACCACAGTCAGCCTCAGGAATTCAGGACCTTGGGGGCTGGTGTGGAGATCTTTTAACAAGTATAGAAGATGCTCATCTTAACCAGAAAAAATACGGCTCTTTTTATGAATCAATTACTGCATATGTAGGTAATAAAGGGCAATTTGGAAGGGAAGATTTGGTTGACGATTTGGATGCACTTAACGTTTACAGTACAATCCATTCGCAAAACAACCAAACTATATCCAAAATTATTAAAACTTATTACACCGGTAATGAAAGCTCCGTTCGCTTTAATTCTTACCTAAGTAATCGTTTTGATGATGACCTTGATTCACTACAGAACGACACATATACTCTTTTAAAAGGTGGTACAGGTTCATGGGGTGCAGCTTATAAAACCGCTTTATTGGCTTTTAAAAAGTTTAAATTACAAAAATATCCTTCTTATACTGACAGTGAAGCAAAAGACGCCGCTAAAGCTTTTCGCAAGTTAATTGAACAAAACGCATAGAAAGTAATAAGCAAAATGATAAACTATATATATTAGTTTATCATTTTACTTATTTTAGTTTTTTACTTTTATCTAAAAAATAGAAAGAGGTGCTAAATCAGCTTGTACTCATGGTTAATCGTAATATTAGTTGTTTTTTTTCTCATAACAATTGATTTTTTATATTTATGTGACCATATAAATGATACTATCATTGAAAATGGCTATTTTAAAAACATTCTTACAATTATTATTTCAATTTTATCTAGTTGGTTCATCTCCAAATATTTGGGCCCTTTTTTTCTAAATTTCACTTCAGAAGTTGGAGTTACCAATTCATTCGGCTTTATATTAATAATTGTTGCATTAATAGGCTTTTCACTCCTATTCAACGCTGCAAGGCATGACATTGTAACTAGGAAAAAAACTGTACAGCAGGCTCAAAAAAAATACTTCAGACACAATCAAGTCCTAACTTTTTCTATGGTTCATTACGTAATCGGAATAAGTAGTGTTGTAATAGTTAATAGCATTGTATATTTACCAATCTTCCTCGACTTTTTAATTCCGATTCCCAAAAGTTACCCTGGTAACGTTGAAAAAATTGAACTCCAAGAATTCATTACTTTTATTATTACTCTTGTAATGCCTTTTTTAATCATAGTTTTTACCCCCTTTTCTTTGAAAAAATTACTCTCCCATTTCAATAAATAGGGTCCATTATCTAGTATAGACCCTATATATTCATAGCCCCTTTCTGTTTGGTGTTAAAGTATTAGTCATCGATGTCATGCACTATCTTGTTTAGCTCCGTTTTGATGGAACTGGAAATATTTTCTAAATTGAAATGATTATATATTTCTTTATCCTTAAGCATCCTTTTTGTGCCTTATTTAATTTACACTCATTGTTACCCACTACCCATTCATCCTTTGTACGTATAAAGGGGTTTTGCGCACTTTACTTTAACGCGTTTTGAACATCTTCATAAGGTAAATAAAATTCAATTGTAGATTAATTTTACAATCTACCATATAACGTCTCCATCTTTTCAAAACGACTTAATTCTACGGGCTATAAATAACTTAATTTGCCAGTGTATAACGTTTCAGATTAAGCTACCACTAAGTTATAATAACGATATCGAAAGGAGATCAATCTAATGAAATATACGAAAACCAAAGCAGTATTAAATCAACTCGTTGCCGATTTGAGCCAGATGTCAATGATTATCCATCAGACGCATTGGTACATGCGTGGACCCAACTTTTTGAAGTTGCACCCCTTGATGGATGAGTTCATGGAAGAAATTGACAGCCAACTCGATGTCATTTCTGAACGGCTGATTGCGCTTGATGGCAGTCCTTACTCGACCTTAAAAGAAATGGCCGAAAACACTAAGATTCAAGACTGGCCTGGTGAATGGGACAAAACAACCCCAGAACGCCTCGCACACTTAGTTGATGGCTATCGTTACTTGGAAGACCTTTACCAACACGGCATTGAAGTATCCGATGTTGAAAAAGACTTCAGTACCCAAGATATTTTCATTGGTCTCAAAACCGCAATTGAGAAGAAAATCTGGATGATTCAGGCAGAGCTTGGGTCGGCGCCGGAAGTTGATGAATAAAATAATATTAAAAAATCGGTAGGCTTATGGTAGATTGTAAAATTAATCCGAACGCCCATTTGGATATTGGACAGCCCTAGTTCACAAAAGGTTTCGATTTTAATTCGTTCGGAATAGGTTATACTAGACAAAAGATCAGCTCCTAAAAGATGGGTTTGTGGTAAACACCATTTTAAAGGAAGCTGATCTTTTTTGTCCGAACAGCGTTCGGATTAATTTTACAATCTACCTTAAAACTAAAACTCTCCACGATAGAATTATATCATATGTTGAGAGACGTGTTCTAAGCCCTCGTTCAGTGTTGAAATGGTATAATCTATCATAGTGAACATTCAAAAACGTTAGGAGAACGATTCATGAACAACAATGAACGATTATATAAAATATCTGAAATAGCTGATATTGCAAAGGTGAACAAAACTAAAGTGTGGCGGTACATTCGTGATAATAACATTTCAGAACGTTCAATGAAAGGAAACGCGAAACTATATTCCGAACACACTAAAGACGTTATTATAAAGGCGTTTTCAAGTGAATCCGTTCACCTTGCAACTGAAACGAAAGCAGATACGTCACGAATATTGCTTGAACAAATAGACATTTTGAAGGGCGAACTTGAACGAAAGAACGATCAATTAGATAAAATGCAGTCATTACTTGACCAGCAACAACAACTCAACTTGTCTACCAACCGTCAAAATGAAAAGCTACTCGATACCACTACGAACAACACCCCTTCACAGGACGATAGGCCTCTGCAAAACGACGATACAGACGTTTTAAAACCTACCGAGGGTAATTATGAGGGGAAAGAAACTAAGACGCCTAAAAAGGGCTTATTCGGCTGGCTGAGACGTTAAAAATACCCCTTTGTCATATTATCGGCAAAGGGGTATAATACTGTTTGTAACTAAATTAAATAGACAAAAAAATTCCCTCGGGGCTAAGCCGGGGGAACACGTAAATCATTCAAGGTTATGTGTTCATTCTACCTACTATTGTAAGATTTTTCAAGTAGGTAGAGTTGAATTTTTCTGGATCACGGGGGAGCCAAGCCCCGTTACTAGAGTGGCAACATTCTAGCCAAGCCAACTAATCTTACCTTTCGGGGACTGACAGCCGGTTAGCGGAGCTAATGAAACAAGTCGACAGGTCAAGTGAGAGCCGCCGTTATAAACTCCCACTAGGAATTAATCTATACTTGTATTTAGGTTAGTTCCGAACGGCGGCCCCACGCACGGGGCGGGCGGTAAAGCAGTACGAAAGTACAGGGCTATTACGCAAGGCCAGTGATCCAAACAACTAAAAATAAATGATTGCTGGCACCTATAAAGGGTGCTTTTTTTATAGGCTAGATTAGTTAGGCTAATCTACAAGCGCAATAGTAACAATACAAGTGTTTTTACGTGACGGTGATTCGTGACGAACAACAAAAAGTTTTCTTCTTCGCAAAACAAGGGGAAAACTATATCCCGCTCAAGTTCAAGCGTTCTGAACAGCAAAGGGCAAGCGCACTAAACTGGTTTGACCTTGAGGGTTAAGAGCACGTGGTTGCGTGCAGATAGGTTAAACTAGGGTGTTATTAATGTACTAATCGTCACGTAGACCACAAAACGTTAAGAACTAACTACTAACGACAGACACACTATCAATATTACATAGTCTCGGCCAAGGCGGTTTCTAAGCCGACATATTTCGGACAATTATAAATAGAACGTCACTATCACAAAGTAACTTACATACGTAGAATAATACAATTTCACAAGTGTAAAATACTGGTATATTAACATTTACAAATTCACTCTATTTTCACAAAGTATCGTTATCGTATGATATCGGTAAATATATAGCTTGATATCGTTGATATAACAAGGATTTACACACTTCACAAGCTTTAGCTTTTAATACTATGTGTTATGTTAACTTGATTGAATTCAGTGGCTGCACCGAGCTTTCATAGTGCTATACTGTAACCGTGTTGACATGACACGCTACTTTCAATTACTTTGCTTTTCCGTAAGCACCATAAAAAGGGCTATCCAAATTAAGGGTAGCCCTTTTTTATTACGTCAATTTTAATGTTATTATAATAATGTGTGTGTCATTTATATTGGGAGCGGCTATCTGTTTAGATAGTCGCTTTTTTAAGTTGCAATTTAATTAGAATGATCTAAAATAGAGTTGTCCCATTAGTCGGGACTCATGGTATTTTCGTTTCAATGTGACAACTTCTTGGTGAGCACTTACCCGGGTGCTCATTTTTTAGTGGTTACAACATGTTTTGATAATGATATACTACTTGTGTGCTGTTGACATGACACACTACTTTCATTTTTGAACAGGGCGTAGTTGATCTGATTTGGCATGGATTAATTATCCAAAAGTATGTTGACCTATCATTAATTTGATAGGTCTTTTTGTGTGCTTATAAGAAACCTAATCAGCTTTATACGCTAAAAGGTGTAAAAAACTAGTTAAAAGCTGTTAATTCCTTATGCCCCCACGCTTTGGTCGTCCGCTACCATTGACAGCAAACAGTTAGTTTTTCTGAATCTTAACAAGAATTTAGCTGCTATGTTCGTTTTTTAGGGCCTTATTTTTCGTTTCTAGCGATTTTAAGACTATTTATATATATTTATACCAAAACAAAAATAAAAAGCCCTCAGTGAGCTTTTAGAGGGCTAGATGACGAAACCAGGACGATTAATAATATCTTCTTGTCTTTTTTGCAAAATATAAGTGTATAAGGAATCATACAAATTCTTTTTAATCTCGTCAGGTTCATTGACAGAAGCTTCAAACAATTCTTGAATATCAACTTGCCAAGGATCAGCAAGCATTTCATCAATTGGTTTTAATACTTTCTTTTCGTCCATCTTAATGACTCCTAACATCAAAATAATGATTTCAGTTTAGATTTACAGATCTTACAACACCGTTATTCAAAATTTGTTACCAAGCTTATAAAAATTATCTGCACAAAGCAATTAAAAAATTTTGGCTTAAAACAGCGTAATCTGCAACACTTTTTAAGTATCTAAAGCATAACAAACTTAGTTAAGTGCAAGTATAAATTGAATTAAAAATACATTCAGTTTAACAACAGCAGAAATTGATTTTATGGTTATCAGCAGACCGATTGAAACGAGGTCAATGTGCACTTACACTCCACTAAAAATTAGTGGAGGTTTTGTGCTTAAAATCTGTCTCATAAGTTGCCTTCGGCAACAACTAAAAATCCAAATAAAACTAACCAAAATCAATTTGATCTAACATAGTTTCGGTACTGGCTTGGTCTAAGCCTAAATAAGCTAAAGTCATGGCTTCACTTGAATGATTTAATAAGTGCATGACTAAGCCAATATTGTAATTGGATTGCGTATAAACGCGATAAGCCCCAGTTTTGCGCATAGTGTGGGTACCAAGGTAATTAATGCTTAAAAGATCGCCGACTTTGCTCATGATTTTATAGAACTGTTTTTCCGTAATATGCCGTTCTGGGTGTTGAATGGACGGAAAGAGCCATTCAGATTCTAGTTTATGATCAAGCAGCCATTGACGGTACAATAAGAGCTCTGTTTGAACAGGTTTAAGGTACAAGGTATTGGGTTTACCAGTTTTTCGGTCATGAATAAACGCATTTTGTTTAATAGAACCGTCCGGATTAAAAATATCGGCCTGTTTTAAGCCCATAACGTCACTCACTCGCAGTAGCGTCGCTTTACCAACTTGAAAAATCGTATAGTTACGTCGGCCACGCCACCGGCGGCCCGGGCCAAATCTTTTGACAGCAACATTAGGTATCCTTTAAACTAGCAATAAAAGGTAACTAATTCAAAAAATTCGGTTGGGCGGTGCTCAAGAAAGCTTTCTCGGGGAGGAAAGCGATTCTTGGGTGCGGCCTTTTCTTATTGGAGGAAACTTATGACCCCTTACAACGAACACAAAGCAGATGTCCTAAAGCGCTTGGCCACCAGCCGGCAAAGCGGCCTCACCAGTGAAGAAGCACAGGCCCGGCTCACCCAGCATGGCCCCAACGCCTTGGCCGCCAGCAAGCCCCTACCAGCCTGGCGCCAGTTTTTGGCCACCTTGAAAGAACCTTTGGTGATTATTTTATTCATCGCCGTGCTATTGGCCTGGGCCAGCGCCGGCTATGACTTCTTCGTGCGCCACGACCCCAGCCATGGTATGGCGGCAGTGTATGAAAGCATTGCGATTCTGCTGCTGATTTTCGTTAATGCCGGCCTCTCCTTCTGGCAAGCCAAAAGCGCACAAAAATCCCTGGACGCCCTGAAGGTGATGGCGGATCACCACGCCAAGGTCCTGCGCGATGGCGACTGGCTGACGGTGCCAGCCACCGAGCTGGTGCCTGGCGATATTGTCAGTGTCAAAACCGGCGACTTCATCGAAGCCGACGTTCGCTGGCTCCATGTCGCCGAGCTGCAAACCAACGAAGCCCACCTCACCGGCGAAGCGGAACCTGTGCAAAAACAAACCCACGCATTGGGCGCTGACGTGCAAATCGGTGACCGCACCAACATGGGCTTTTCTGGTGCGACAGTGACGCATGGTAACGGCCTCGGGGTGGTGGTTGCGACCGGCATGCAAACCGAGCTGGGCAAAATCGCCACCTTGCTGGATCAAGTCAAGGGCAAAAAGACCCCGATTGAACGCACCATTGCGCGCCTGACCACCAAACTGATGATGGTGGCGATGGTGATTGTGGCGTTCACGTTGCTGGTGGAGCTCTTGAAAGCCTATCAGCAAACTGGCAGTCTCTCCTTCGCTGCGCTGGCCGAATCCCTCTCTACGGCGATTGCCTTGGCGGTGGCCGCGATTCCCGATGCGCTACCGGCGGTGCTGTCAATTGTGCTCACGGTCGGGGCCACGATGCTGGCCAAAAACAACGGTCTGATCAAGTCCCTGAACAGTGTGGAAACCCTAGGGGCCACCAGCTACATTGCCTCAGATAAAACTGGTACCTTGACCAAAAATGAAATGACTGTCACCCGGTTTTATGCCAATGGCGCCAGTTATGTGGTGGAAGGCGACGGCTATGAACCAGTAGGCGAAATCATCCCTGATGACGAAGCCGACACCCCCGGCTTTTCGCGCTTCATGATGGCCGCTGTCCTGAATAACGAAGCGGCGATTCAAACCGACGACGAAGGCCGCAGCCGCCCGTATGGCAACCCCACCGACGTAGCGCTGGTAGTGATGGGCCACAAATTTGGTATCGATCGCGATACGATTTTGAGCAAAGACCAGGCGCAGGACATCGACATCATTCGCGAACTGCCGTTTGACAGCGACCGTAAAATGATGAGTGTCGTCATTAAAGATGGCGACCAGTATCAGGTGCTGACTAAAGGTGCGCCAGACGTGATTTTAGCCAAAACTGATGCCATTCTGGACCACGACCAACTCGTAACATTGCCAGCTGGTCAAACTGCGGTAGAAGCGCAGGTCAACCGCTTTGCCGAACAGGCGCTGCGGACGCTGGCGGTGACGCTGCGTGACATCGACGAGGACCTGGCGTTGCATGGTAGCACCGCTGAGCTTGAGCAGCACCTGACCTTACTAGGCATTGCCGGCATCATTGACCCGCCGCGGCCGGAAGTGCGCCAAAGTGTGACCACCTTGCACCAAGCCGGTATTCAGGTCGTGATGATCACCGGCGATCACGCAGTCACCGCCCGCGCGATTGCCTTAAAGCTGGGCATTGTCACCGACCCTAGCGCCCGGGTAGTGGAAGGCAAGCAGCTGGAAGCCATGACCGATGAAGATTTGTTCCGGCTCGCGCCAAGCATTCGCGTATACGCCCGGGTGTCGCCGGAACACAAGCAGCGCATCGTGCGCGCCTTGCAGCGGCATGGCGAAACCGTGGCCATGACTGGTGATGGCATCAATGACGCGCCAGCCTTACGCGCTGCTGACATTGGCATTGCCATGGGCATTAATGGCACCGAAGTCACCAAAGACGCCGCAGATCTGATTTTACTGGATGATAAATTCACCACCATCGAGCGCAGTGTCCGCGCCGGCCGCACCATTTTTGGCAATATCAAAAACTTTATGCGGCATGAGTTAACCACCAATGTCGCCGAGGTGTTGGCGCTGCTGTTCGGCGTGCTACTGATGACGCAACCCGTCGGCCAAGTGGCGGCCACCACCCCAACATTAACGGCGCTGATGGTGCTGTGGGTGAACATGATTTCCGATGCTTTACCGAGCTTTGCCCTCGGCTATGATGTGCCAGAAGCCGACCTCATGAACCAGCCGCCGCGCAATGTGAAACAATCCATTTTGCATGGCATGCTCGGGCGCATCTTCCTGCGCGGTATTGTGATGGGTGGGCTCGTGTACGTCGCCTTCATCTGGGCTGCCAGTCAAGGCATGAGCGGCGCAGAAGCGCAAACCCTCGCCTTTTTGACCCTGGTGTTTGGCCAGCTGTGGCATGTGTTCGACGCGCGTAGCACCCGCACTTTGTTCGCCCGCAACCCGTTTGAAAACCATCAGTTGCTGCTGGCAGTGGCTTTCGCGGCGGTGGCTTCATTACTTGTCACCATCATGCCGTTCTTCAACGAAGTGATGGGGACCGCGCCACTTTCTAGCACGCTGTATGCTGCGGTAGTCTTCATCCCGGCGCTACCGACCCTCATTTTGTCTGGAATCAAAGAACTGTGGCTGCGTTGGCATCGCCCGTCGGTAGCCCCAGAGCATGATTAAAGATTGTTTTTTCGGGCCAGATTGCCTACAATCGGGGTAACCATATCGAGGTGAGCCAGTTGAATGTTTATCATGCGCTGAAAATGATTCAGATCGAGCACCAGCCCCTCAATCATCGCCAGGTCGTGATCACCGATGAAAACGGCAAGCCGCTTTCGCAGCTGACCGATCTACTAAGTGATTGTCTCAGTAAAATCGACCTTTTCGTTGATTTGCCCAGCACCGACACGGCCAGCGATGTCATCGATGACCTGCATTTACTGACGCCCTTGCCGAATGACGTGCTGGACGAATACCAAAAAGTCCTCGATCAGCCGATTTGAAGTGCCCTACAATTGTTAGACAAGAAGTCTAACGATTGTGGGGCATTTCTTGCACTAACTTTTCACCAGCTGAAATTGAAACCCAAAACCGGGATTTAGTAAAACATGCTGACGAGTTTTTAACCGATCCAGAAAGTGGCTGGGAAGTCTTCTTAGAACCCGAAGCCATTCAACTGCTCAGTTTCTGGTGTCGAACACCACAACAAATGCGACGCTTTATCCGCATCATTTTGAATGCTAAAAACAACCTCGAAAAAGAACATCAAGCCTTAGGAGTCAAAATTAATTTAGGTGACGATACGCTTAAACCACTGATAACTAAGACCTTGAGAAGATACTTTAACGTGCTCAGAAGTAACGAGAAGCATGTTAAGGACGTGGAAAACTATTTGTACGGGACCATGACGAATCTGTTCGGTATTTACTGGAATAAACTAGCTGGGGCTAAATATCGGGCGCAACACTCAGAAGAATTCAAAAATCAAGGGGTCATTTCAGATTAGCTCTAAAATCGTTTCTCAGCCGTTTTAGTTAACTGGCATATAAATATTACACCAGAGCTGATTTAAAATGGCTTAGAAACGATAAATATAGCCAATAATAAGCGAAAAAATACGCTAATTGGTTTCAAAATCCTAAATTCATGTCAATAAAACGCCAATTTGGTTTAACCCTGAAATAAAATTGTCAGCAATTGAGGACGCGGAAACCTGAAAGCTTAACTTGAACTAACCGAAATACTTGGTCAATAACCAGAAAATAAGGCCTGTCAGAATACCAGTCGGGATCACAGCCAGCAGATAATTCTTAATTTCATACCACGAGAACCGCTTTTTCGTGGTTTGTAACTGCTGATCCATTTGATCAGCGACTTGGGCCATCGTCTCTTGAATGGTCTGGTTCACTTGGTCGCTGAGTTGGCTGAGGCGCTGGTTGTTTTTGGCTTGTTCGGTTTGAATTTGTTTGAGCGCGGTCAGATTTTCCTGACTGATCAGGTTGGTCTGCTTTTGGAATGCTGCGTAGGCGCTTTGTAAGGTCTGTTTTAATTGGGCCTGCGAGCTGGCGTTGCTGCTGTCTAAGTTGTTTAAGGTCGTCTGAAACTGTTGGTTGACTTGTTGGGCGGTCTGTTCGATCTGATGAAGTTGTTGATCGAGGGACGTTTTGGCTGTGGCTTGCAGTTGAATCTGAGTGCCCTGGTAATTCCGGAGTTCGGCTATGGTCTGATTGAGCTGGGTCAATTGTTGGGTCAACGGTTCGTTCTGGTTGCTGGTTGGTTCTTGTTTGGTTTTGTCGGCTTGCCAACTCATTAAAAATCGTCTCCTTTTCATAATCAAGCCCGAGTTTGGTTCCCCGAGACTTGTAATTGGTCCCTAATAGCTGATAGGTGAGATTTTTGCCCCGTTCCCATACTTTAACTGCCTGTTGTTTCAAGTCGTCCTGAAAGGCCTGAAAATCGCGAATCAGGGGGTTCTGCATGGTGTGATCGACGGCTTGGCGGATTTGATCTTTCCAAGTGGGCTGCTGTTTAGCCCGGAGCTTAATTTCGGCCATTGAGCGTTTCTCGTGACGGTTAGGATCGGGCCGGGTGACCATTAAGCCATGTTCCTGGCACACTTGATCCGTGATGTGGACTAAGTGATCGCGATATTGGTGCCAATTACCGTGCATTTTTTGCCCGGTTTCCAGGTTAATCGCGCCAATGACGGCATGGACGTGTAACGAATCGGTATCGGCATGTTCATAAAGGGCCACCTGTTGATTGGGATAGGCTTTGGCATAAACCTCTTTGGCAACGGCTAAAACCGTTGTCTGATCATGAGGATCTTGCGGATTAAATTCCAACGGGCTAAAGGCAATCCGGCTGGCATACGCTTGGGTTTTACCAGGATTGCCATAGACGGCCCGCACTTGTTTAAATTCGCTTTTAGCGTACTGAATATCTAAATTGAGGCCATCTTTTTTGATGGCTCGTTTTTCAGCGTAATTGACTAACCTAGATGCACTGGTGGAACGTTTTATGTGAGTTGTTGCCATACGCGTTGCACCTCGTTTTGTAAATCCTTTAATGCTTGGGGATCGATTTGACCACCTTGATTAGCATGATGGGCCAATTGATTAAGATTACCGCCAATTTTAGCTAACTGATGAGTGATGTTCTGGGCATCTTGGGCAGCAATCTTAGGGGCAACTAAGCGCGCCCCCTGGGCCTTCTTTTTGACAAAAGCCGGCACGGACAGATTTAAAGTTTGCGCGGAACGCGCCAGCTTTAAATAGTCCGGTTCACTCACCCGAAAATTAATTTGTTTGCTAGCCTGACGATGAACCTGAGTCGTCTTTTTTGTGCTAGCCAGATTTTGCAGTTCGTTCACAAGTCCCACCTCCGTTGCCCTGCGGGCAAAGTTATTCGAGATATCAAAAGTCGGATCAGCCGACGGCTGATGACCTCCTAATGATAATCGAATAACAGAGGATTGGCAAGCAACCCGCATGCTAGCCACAAGACTACGTTTGTGGCTGCTGCGGTGCTTGCAAGGGGGAAAGCTAACGCTCCCCCTTGACCCCCAAGTTAGCTGCGTAATGCCAAAATGGTTGGCCGGTTGGCTAGCCACTTTTTGGCAAAGCTTCGCGTTTTTTACTCAAAATTGCTATCGGGATTTGAGTAAAAAAGTCTTCCAGACGGGGGCTTTCGGCCGAATGATTTTGCATCATCAGCATGCTTTCGGCAGGAGCCTTTCAGGCGGAGTTTTACGCAAACGGCGCAAGCTAATTTAGCTTGATCAAAAAAGTATTCTAACCATTTAAAATCAGTTTATTATCCAATTATATTGTTTAATGATTTTATCTGTTTTTTCTGTTTTTTCCTAATGCAATCTGGTTTCTTTTTATTTGTCTTTTAACCTGTTTTAAAATTACAACATTGTATGAATGTTGTGATTTATTAAATTCTTTTTGCGCACGTATAGCATAGTTCATCATGGATATATTTTTTCCTCTAGGATTAAAGCATAAGTATCTTTGGGTAACATTTTTGTGGAAACTCAATATATCATTAATTTTTCTACTTTTTGCAGCAATTATTCTATCTACATAATTTTTACGTTCATAATTATTTGCTATTCTCCATGTTGCAGGTTCATGTCCGTTGGGATATTTCTTCACATAATAGTTCTGAATCTTTGCTTGGATTTCATCATTTCCAAGGCTGGAAATGTGATTATCATTTTCTAGCATAATTAATCTTTTAAGAGCTCTTTTACTTTTGTAAGAGTATTTATAAATACTTTTTGGCCGTAATGATACTGAAATTCCGTCAAACATAAAACCCAGATAATCTAACGAAGAGGGAGTAGAAGAGATTTTATTAGATTTATTATTCTTTAACTTTTTATTTGAATAACTTAATTTAGTTATAGATGATTTTGCAGATTCAAATTTAAAAATTTTGGTTTTATGAGGTTCAATGGTTAAATTTATATTTTGGCTCCTTTTGACTATGTATCTTTTAAAGCTAATAATTTTATATAGTGGCGTAGTTGTTGGTATAACTATGATAAAGTCATCTGAATATCGTCTATATATTCCATTGAAATGTTTTGTTATTTTATTTATTTGTTTATCAAAGTTGATCATATATACATTAGCTAATGTTGCACTAATTGCTGTTCCTTGAGGAATTCCAACATTATTTTTATTTGAGAATATTAATTGATTGTTTTTAATTAACTCGCCAAGCATTCTAATATTTTTTATATATGCACGTTGATTATTCCTTTTAAAAGGTGAATTTATACCTACCATACTTAATTGAGATTTTAATTTTTCCCTGGAAATAGATTTGAATTTTAATAAAGAAGTAAGCATTTTTTTCCAATCATTAGGAATAACAGTGACATTTAGAACTTCTTTTATATTTTTGATAAGGATTTTATGGTTTAAAGTATCGAAAAAATGATGAAAGTCTCCCTTTATAATCCAAGATTCATTTGTTTGGTCTATAAAATTAAATACTTCTCTAGCGGCTTTGATACTGTCCATACCGATATTTTTTCTATAAGCTGTAGCTACCAATTGGAAATTATTATTTTTGACATATTTCTCATAATTATATCCAAGAATTTCAGAATAATATTTATAAATTAAAGCATCATGGTGACTTGATAATGATATTTTTCTTCTTTTGGGTTTAACATCTTTTTCTTTAGGTAAATATTTTTTAAAAACTATAGAGTAGGTTATAAAAGGTAAATATCTATGTTTACATAAAACATCTGTACTGATTGATGATAGGAAATTAGTTGCTTCAGCTGTTGTCAACGGAAAATCGAAGTGAAGATAGGACTTTGAAATATAGTTTTTAATATCAAAGTTATTGGGTTTATTAATATTATTATTCATTTAGTATCTCCTATAAAATAGAAAATCAGACATAAGTCTTTGGCTTTCTTCATCACATTGCCTAATTGACTTATGCCTGCCTAACTTTCCTGTAGTAATCTCCATATCGATATACTGCATGTTGTTGTGACTTATTATAATATTACTGAAAGTATTCTAAGCAATTT